>JAOZLU010000724.1 GCA_029934695.1 Desulfobacterales bacterium
AACATCCAACTTATTTCCTGTAAACAGCCGGCCGAACATAGTGAAATTTGTGTGAAATGGCTGACAGACCTTCTGAATGGCCGACAAAAAGATAGCCTCCCGGTTCCAAAAAACTCCAAAATCGGTTTATTAATGTCTCCTGCGTGGGTTTGTCAAAATAAATCATCACATTGCGACAGAAAATCACATCAAAGGGACCTTTCATGGGCCATGAATCCATCAGATTCAGCCGCGCCAGCCGGACCATTGTCCTGAGATTGTCTTTTACCTGATAAACCTGCCCCGGGCCCTGAACCCTGATAAAATATTTTTGTAAAAGGTTATGCGGAATATCCCTCAGCTCTTCCTCTCTGTAAATTGCCGTACGCGCCTTTTCCAGCATACTTGTTGAAATGTCCGTGGCCAGAATCTTCACATCTTTGAGATCAATATCCAGCGTATGCTCCCTCAGCAGAATAGCGAGAGAAAACGGTTCCTCGCCTGACGAACATGCCGCAGTCCAGAATCTCTGCTTTCGGCTTTTCAGTCCCGGCAATATTTTGTCACGTAAAAAATTGAAATGTTCCGGCTCCCGGAAAAAACTGGTCTTATTGGTAGTTATCACATCAATCAGAAAACTGAGTTCCTGAAGTCCGCTGTCACCATCGACATATTTCAGATAGGCATCAAAACAGGGCAGACGCAACGCACGCAGCCGTTTCATCAGTCGGGCCCTGACCAAGGCCTGTTTGCCGTCTTTCAGGTTGATCCCGCACAGACGATATATGAGTCGGCTGACCTTTCTGAATTGCCTCTCTGACAGTTCAACAGACATCAAATCCATTTAAAAGTGCCTCCCCGTGTTTGCAAGACTCACCAGCCCGCCGACATCGAGAATCAGCCCGACTCTGCCGTTGGGCATGATGGCACTGCCGGAAATACCGGGGATATTCCGCAAAGATTCCCCCAAAGTCTTGATAACGATCTGCTGGCTGCCGATCAGCTCATCAATAAGGATGCCAGCCTGCTTTCCATCGTCTTCCACCACCATGACAATGGCCCGTGTCGGGTCCTTTTCCGAGTTTCCAATCTGGAAAAGTTCGCCCAGTCGGAACAAAGGGACAAGTTTTCCCTGAAGTGACAGCATCTCCCCCTTCCTGAGAATGGTGGAAATATCCCCGGGAACCGGCTGAACAGACCTGACAATCGAAATGGTCGGCATGACATATCTTTCTTCCCCCACACGAACCACCATCCCGTCAATAATTGCCAAAGTCAGGGGAAGGCTCATTTTGAAAACGCTACCCTTTCCCGGGCTGGACTGAATTTCAATCTGCCCCCTGAGGGCTTCGATATTTTTTTTCACCACATCCATTCCCACCCCCCGGCCCGATACCTCGGAAACAATCTTGGCGGTGGAAAAGCCCGGTTCAAAGATAAGATTGAACAACTCCCGGTCACTGAAAGCATTTTCTCTGGTGTCGCTTCTGTCGCTGAAGATTCCGCTTTCGATGGCTTTGTTTAAAATCGCCTTACGATCAAGACCGCTTCCGTCATCTCTGATCTTCACCACCACGTTGCCGGCAGAATGACGCGCTGACAGTTTCACTGTTCCGTAACGAGGTTTTCCGATCTGTTCTCTGATTTCAGGCAGCTCAATGCCGTGATCCACTGCATTCCGAATCATATGCACAAGAGGGTCGCTGATGATATCCACCATGTTCCGGTCTATTTCCGTGTCTTCGCCTTCGGCAACAAAGGTGACATTCTTACCGGCTTTGCGGGCCAGGTCCCTCACGAGACGGGTCATTTTCTGGAAGGTCGCCTTGAGCGGAATCATTCGCATGGACATACTCATGTTTTGCAGTTCACGGACTATTTTGCTTGTCAGAGTCACTTTTTTCAAGAGCTCATGCTGACTGCCCCCGGCCACGATCTCATCCTGAACCACCATTGAATGAGCGACCACCAGTTCTCCCACCATATCTATGAAGCGGTCCAGCCGTTCGACAGGTACCCGCACGGAGGATTCCACAATTTTTTTGGCCCCTTCTGTCCGCTGACGGAGCCGAACGCCTTGGGCCACAGTTGGAGGAGCGGTCTTTACCTGTTCAGACTTTTCTTCTTCAGGAGGGATTATCTCTTCTTCAAGAGGGATTATCTCTTTTTCAAGTGTTGATGTTTCATCAGGTTCGCCTGTCTCAATCCTATGGAGCGGTTCAGATGTGTCCTCTGCTGGTACTTCGTCAATTTGAGGGGACAGAGGATTTTCAGGGGATACCCCTGCTTTTTCCGGATCAGCCAGCGCACGCATCAGGTCGTTGTAGCCCCGGGGCTTGAAAATTGGGGTGCCGTCTGATATGTTCTGAACAGAAAGGATCAGTTCTTTCAGCATGTCCACTGCCCGGAGGGCCAAATCTGTATATCCGCCTTCATAACGGATCTCACGGTCCCGGATACGGCTTAAAAAGGACTCGGAATGATGGGCCAGTTCAGATATGAATGACAGTTCAAGAAAGGCGGATGTCCCCTTGATGGTATGAAAAGCCCGGAAAACCGTACTCACCGCATCTATGTCGTCGGGGTCCGTTTCAAGTGATAACAGGGCTTCTTCAGCGTTTGTGATTAATTCACTGCTTTCAGTTATAAATGCGGCCAGGAGGTCAGGGTCCGTGTCAGAGGGCATTATGCCTTCCTCAGCTTGGGATTTTTCCTCAATGTCCGGCTTATGTGTTTTCGCAATCGGCTGATCCGGAAAGGTTTTTGCAGTGGACTTCCTGTCCGCTGTCTTTTTTCCGTCTTCGTCCATGGCGTTCATGGCTTCCTCGATGAGATGACCGACTGTCTCAATAACCTCTTCTGATTTTGCCGGATCAGACTTGTCTAAGCCAAGTATCTCTCTGATCTGTTGCACGGCCCGGACAATTTTTTCTCTCGAAGCCTCAGGGCATGATTCTTCTTTGGCTATTGTATTCAGCAGATACTGCAAATCTTCCAGTTCGGATATATCGGCCGGTTCGATTTGAATTAAAAGTGAAGCTGCATCATTGAGGGATGAATTCAAGTCAGGCATTTTGTTTTCACCTCCGGATCAGGGGAACAATTTTTTTGTCTTTTTCAGACATATCAGTTTATATTTGTCGTATGTGTCAGGGAATGAAAAAAGAATGGCATCATCCCCCATTATAATATTTCCTGCAAACATCCGTGACCGATCGGTCACAACGAATCATAAAAACCATAATGTAATGGTTGCATACCAGGCCAAATTGCAAAGCAGCCC
>JAOZLU010000725.1 GCA_029934695.1 Desulfobacterales bacterium
GTTTCAATCCTTGTTTTAATGGATAGCTGACTCAAACCAGGCAAAATGCTTTCACCGACGATGTCCAAAACCGTTTCAATCCTTGTTTTAATGGATAGCTGACTCAAACGGAGAAAAGATGCGAGAATGAGTCCCGTTTCTTGGCGTTTCAATCCTTGTTTTAATGGATAGCTGACTCAAACACGGAAAACTTGTTCAGAGCTATTAGGGAAGGCATGTTTCAATCCTTGTTTTAATGGATAGCTGACTCAAACCGGCAACATTGTAATCATTGGCGTCTTCGGCATTCTGTTTCAATCCTTGTTTTAATGGATAGCTGACTCAAACTGACCTCCTGGAAAGTCAGACACGGCTGACAATCAGGTTTCAATCCTTGTTTTAATGGATAGCTGACTCAAACCGGAGCACGATGAGTGCTGTTTGAGCTGGGCTAATTAGTTTCAATCCTTGTTTTAATGGATAGCTGACTCAAACCAGAAAAAGGTTCTAGGAGGGAGGTAGAAACATGATGTTTCAATCCTTGTTTTAATGGATAGCTGACTCAAACCAAGAACAGACTTCCAGTTTCTAAGTCCCATGATAAGTTTCAATCCTTGTTTTAATGGATAGCTGACTCAAACATATGGGAACTCCTCGGCAATAACTGCCCCTGATTGTTTCAATCCTTGTTTTAATGGATAGCTGACTCAAACGAATATGAGGATCAACAAGACAACTACTATCATAAGTGTTTCAATCCTTGTTTTAATGGATAGCTGACTCAAACTTGCAATGATGCCTCATTGCTGAGGCATCCTGGGGTGTTTCAATCCTTGTTTTAATGGATAGCTGACTCAAACGAGGATTTTGCATTGGCAATAATCCCCCGATTCAGGTTTCAATCCTTGTTTTAATGGATAGCTGACTCAAACTCCCATGCAATGTTCTGGGTACTGACAGAAAAGGAAAGTTTCAATCCTTGTTTTAATGGATAGCTGACTCAAACGAGAGAGGATGTAAGCGAGGAATTCTCCGCAACGAGGTTTCAATCCTTGTTTTAATGGATAGCTGACTCAAACGTGTCCACAGCCTCCGCCTCTGTCGCAACAAAAAAGTTTCAATCCTTGTTTTAATGGATAGCTGACTCAAACCTTCTGTTTGGCTGTATCCTTCCAAGTCTACGTCGGAGTTTCAATCCTTGTTTTAATGGATAGCTGACTCAAACTTGATTATACTATACGTGATGTTGACAGCGGTATCCTGTTTCAATCCTTGTTTTAATGGATAGCTGACTCAAACTGTAGCTTTCCGTTCGGAATACGGTTTGTTTCAGGAGTTTCAATCCTTGTTTTAATGGATAGCTGACTCAAACCCCATGCAATATTCTGGGCACTGACAGAAAAGGAAAGTTTCAATCCTTGTTTTAATGGATAGCTGACTCAAACACGGCGCAAAAAACGATTCGCTGGAGCAATTTTCAAGTTTCAATCCTTGTTTTAATGGATAGCTGACTCAAACGGGTTTCAAATGTCTCCCGTTGCCTTGCGAAGGCAAGTTTCAATCCTTGTTTTAATGGATAGCTGACTCAAACCATTTGCAAGCAGAAAACCAGCACCCATGCAAACGGGTTTCAATCCTTGTTTTAATGGATAGCTGACTCAAACATGACAGACCAATAAAAATCGGGTATTCCACAACCCCGTTTCAATCCTTGTTTTAATGGATAGCTGACTCAAACAAGCATTTTGAAGCCTCTTCTATTGAGAACAGGTCTGTTTCAATCCTTGTTTTAATGGATAGCTGACTCAAACGAGCAGATTGACGTGATGCCAAGTCAGTATTATGGGGTTTCAATCCTTGTTTTAATGGATAGCTGACTCAAACTGATGTTGCTGGCAGGGCTGGCTCAGGCCGAAACGTAGTTTCAATCCTTGTTTTAATGGATAGCTGACTCAAACTTGGAAACACTCGCACCGGCCACAGGGTGATCCGTGTGTTTCAATCCTTGTTTTAATGGATAGCTGACTCAAACGAGCAGATTGACGTGATGCCAAGTCAGTATTATGGGGTTTCAATCCTTGTTTTAATGGATAGCTGACTCAAACTGATGTTGCTGGCAGGGCTGGCTCAGGCCGAAACGTAGTTTCAATCCTTGTTTTAATGGATAGCTGACTCAAACTTGGAAACACTCGCACCGGCCACAGGGTGATCCGTGTGTTTCAATCCTTGTTTTAATGGATAGCTGACTCAAACACGATAGCCCGGCGAGGTGTCGGAGCTAACATCCTAATGTTTCAATCCTTGTTTTAATGGATAGCTGACTCAAACTGATAGCCTTTGAACATTGGCTATCACAGAAATTTAGTTTCAATCCTTGTTTTAATGGATAGCTGACTCAAACGGCTCCAGAGCCTGATCCTAAACCTGTCATAACATAGTTTCAATCCTTGTTTTAATGGATAGCTGACTCAAACGAGCGATTAAAATAATGTCAGGTGCGGATAGTTTGTTTCAATCCTTGTTTTAATGGATAGCTGACTCAAACACATCCTCTCTCTCTGCTTGTGAGGCGGATACGTCAGGTTTCAATCCTTGTTTTAATGGATAGCTGACTCAAACTTCTCCGCCTGCAATGCAGAGAGAGAGGATGTGAGGTTTCAATCCTTGTTTTAATGGATAGCTGACTCAAACAGAGCAGCCAACTTGGCCACCTCGGGATCACAAGGAAGTTTCAATCCTTGTTTTAATGGATAGCTGACTCAAACAATACCCAAATCAGAAACAACCTGCTCACACTCACCGTTTCAATCCTTGTTTTAATGGATAGCTGACTCAAACAAGATGCCTCAATTTTTTAAGATTGATGGCAGGCTGTTTCAATCCTTGTTTTAATGGATAGCTGACTCAAACAGGGGGAGGCTTATAAGTGTCAAGAGCAACATACCGCCGTTTCAATCCTTGTTTTAATGGATAGCTGACTCAAACTCTCCCTTTGCGAACGTAATTAAGACACTCTAACGGGTTTCAATCCTTGTTTTAATGGATAGCTGACTCAAACCGTATACATGACAAACGCTGCTCTCCCTGAGCATGAGTTTCAATCCTTGTTTTAATGGATAGCTGACTCAAACCGGGAAAAAGCGGCTGAACGTCAAGCCGAACAGCAATGTTTCAATCCTTGTTTTAATGGATAGCTGACTCAAACAACGTTACACAACTCCGCTTCACAATATTATGGTTAAGTTTCAATCCTTGTTTTAATGGATAGCTGACTCAAACCAG
>JAOZLU010000148.1 GCA_029934695.1 Desulfobacterales bacterium
CCGCTCGGATCGATCCGATTAACCGGATTCCCGTTGGCATAAAGGTATTTATGCAACGTCACCGGGTCGCTTATGCGTCCCTGCCACGAATCCTGCGAGGCGAACCGTCCGTTCCCGGGACTGTAATACCTCGCCCGAAGGTAGTACAACCCGGCATCCGGGTCATACTGCTCGCCTGTGTACAGATAATGATTCACAGTCGTTCCGAGCCGGTCTCTCAGGTTTCCGAACGCATCGTAAACATAGCTGTCGGTCACATTTGGTCGGGTGCCCGTAGCGGAAAAAGAGCTGCTCAGTCGGTCTTTTCAAGTTTGAACTCATCTGATATCTCAGGATCGGTGAGTTGACAATAATTTTTTCTATAGAATTTGGCAAGCTTCTTCCCGCACCAAGGACAGAAGGAGATCGGCACTCTCGTGTTTATGGTGACAGGCATATTATCAGGAAAGCCTGCCCGCCTCAGATTGTCCAATTCCTTATGTTCTACGCACCGCATTCCCAGCCAGAATGAGACATTTTCCGAAACATTCTCAGGAGCTTCGGCAAAGGCAAATATCGTTCTGTCATACCTCTGTTCAAAGATATGCTTCAAACCTTGACAACACCATTTCATAATCATATCCTCCGTGACTTTATTTAAAGGCAATCATCCGTATCAATGATCAGTTGCCGCAATTGACCATTGATACGCTCACTTCCGCTATCGGAAGAATTTTACAAGATACTCCGTTATTAAAGGTGAAAACAAATTTCCTCGCCCCTTCCGCCAAGTTGGTTTCAGCCGGCACTTTAGTGTCGGCGATGCTTTCTGTCCATCAGCAATTCTTTTAAAATTGTCTCCCTGTTTTCCGTTTTCAACTTCAGACACGGAAGACGCACATTTTTAATTGTTTCAGAAATGATCAGCTCCGGATGTTTTTCAATCCGGGTGCAATTCACAAGTGCGAAGCTGTTTCCGGAACTGTCTTTGTAGATGTTGCCCTTCAATTCTTCCCGGATTATTCCCACTTCAAATATCAGTCTGTCTGCCATGCATGTCTTTGTGTGATCTGCGAATCTTCCGTATGGGTAAAACGGATTGATTTCCTTCAAAGGCAAATCCAGTCTCAATCGGCTGTGATATGTCTCTCCCTTTCCTATTTTGACATATTTTCCGACGATCGGCTGATCCAAGTCGACACCTTTCGGAACCCTGAAGCCTGCCCGCCGTATTTTGACAAATTTGTCTTTTCCATCCACTTCGATCTCGCATTCCAACGATGACCTGACAGACAAAATTTGGCACATCCAAATGGCCGAGCTGCCTTTGTTGATTGTTTTGTATTCAATGATCAATTCGTTGCCGATTTTGTTGACATTGCAGATCCGCAAAAGAATCTCGCTTTGCAGATGGCTGAGATTTGCGATGGTTGCAACGATTGAGATCATCGTTATGACTACTATATGCTTCATTCATTTCCTCCTGAAAATTGCTGTGAGGCCCTTTTCCACGTCTCTTGGAAGTCTGGAGGAAGTGGTGATGAGTCTCATTCTGCATTTAAGTGTTAAGTGTCACTGTGTGGGCGAGCCCGGAAACCGTCAACACCGACGGGTCGAGGCCGACCCGGAACGCATGGAGGTGGCTTTTTCCCTGCGTCACGCTGATCCGATGCCTCCTCCATGTGTTCATCGGCATGCGGTACCGGGCGAAAAGGAGGTTCGGAGAGATTTGTGACGAGATCGTCGAAAGGCTGTGGGACTGCTGTCAGGCTCCGACCAGGGCCTCCTTTTCCCAGAGAGTGAGACGGTTCGCCGAATGGGCGGGGAAAGCCTCGCTGCCCTCCGTCATCGCCGACAAGATCGGCAAGATGCGAAAAAACCTCGCCGCCTTTGCGGTCGCATACGATTTTCCGGGTGCGCACAGGACGGGCAGCATGCTCGACCGCTTGATGCGGAGAATGGATCGCCATATCTTCAACACCCAGCATTTTCACGGTTTTATGTCCTCCGCGGAACTCGGCATCCGGGGATGGGCGCTCATTTTCAATTTCACCCCCTCGAATCCCCGCACTGTGGAAAAATACGGCGGATTGTGGAGCCCGGCGGAGCGGCTCAACGGATTCCGTCATCATGAGAACTGGTTGCAGAATTTGCTGATGTCAGCCTCTTTGGGAGGCTTTCGGGAGCCTCCCCTAAATCTGTTATAATCAGCTTTTTTGTCCTGTACACAGTGTCAATATATACCGATTTGTTCACCACCACATCTCCAAACCGCCTTTATTTCCAACCACTGCTTGGAACCACTTCATATCTGGGCCTTCGCGGGATTCCGTAATCGTCACGTATCTTGTTTTCAGTATACGGATAACCGGAATATATTCCGTAACCTACTGTTTTCGCCTCTTCGACATCCTTGATGGGGCTGTGGGAGCCTTCAAAGTGATGCAAGGCATGAATCAACTCATGTGCAAGGGCTATCTCCGCAGGTCTTGTATGCCATTTTTCTCTTTTGCTTTCACCGAGATATTTGGCATATTTGACATACATGTCATTCACATAAGGATCATAATCCACTGTTCTCGCAGAATGCTGGTAGCGAGCTATTGCTCCCCGATATGCCTTGACAATTATTGCTTCTGCCTTGCTTTTTATGTATTTCTCCAATTTTCTGACAATCTCTCTCGCCGTAAGAGATTTGTCCTTTAACCGTCTGACCTGAGTTTTCGCCTTTTCTGCTTCTGATCCTGTGTACAACAGCACATCTTCTGATCGGAACAACTCTGCAAGGCTGGAAAAGAAGTCATTCAGACAGGAAGTGCCTAATTCAGTGATCACCAGCACGGATGCAATGGAAAAAGCAAACTCCCCGCCCGGATCCACAAACATGACCGGATTGTCATTCGCATACATATAGCGGTGCAGTGTGAGAGGATTTCCCGGATGCCCCTCAAATGGATCGATTGTGGCGAACCTGCCGGTTTCGGGCATATAGTGCCTCGCCCTCAGATAATAAAATCCGGAATCCGGGTCATACTGCTCGCCCGTGTACAGATAATTATTCACAGTCGTTCCGAGCCGGTCTCTCAGGTTTCCGAACGCACCGTAAACATAGCTGTCGGTCACATTCCCCGCTTCATCACTCAGGGCGGTGACGCTGCCAAGCCCGTCATAGTGATAATACGACACGGAACCGTTCCGGTTTTGACTGATCAGATCACCACCATAAACATAGCTGACGATCAGAGAACCTCCCTCGTCCCTTTCTTCGAGAACCTGGGCATAAGGCCGATTCTTGTCAACAAGATAGCTTGTTCCCGAACTGTCAGCGGCAGAACCTGTCCTTATCCCGTCCGCATCGTATTCATACACGGCCGAACTGCCGGCATTCTCCAGGGAAACAAGCCTGTTCTCATAATCATATCCGTAAGTGACTGTATCCACCCCGCTGTTCCTGCTCACAGTGTTCCCGTTCCCATCGTACCCATAAGTGATGAGAATATCCGGACGGCTCTCCTTCTCAAGCCGGTCGTTGACGTCGTAGCTGTAAGTGGCCGTTCCGTCCGAACTGCCCTTTGTGAGCCGGTTTCCGAAGCGGTCATAGGTGTATGAGACAATCTCGCTGCCGAGAACCGGATCAGTGATATCCTCGCTCGTGAGCCGGTAAAGGTCGTCGTAGGCGTAATTCACCACCCTTCCGCTGTGCAGCTCCTCGACTCTCTGACGGTTGCCGGCAGGTCCGAGGGTGTAAACATATCCCGAAATCAGTTCGCCTGACGACTTTCTGTTCTCAAGCTTTATCAGACGGTTCAGCCGGTCATACATATATTCCGCAACCGCGCCGTTCGGATATGTGACAGCCTTCCGGTTTCCGATCCCGTCGTAAGTGTATGTCGTATCACCGTCCGGTGAAATGACTTTTCCAGTCCGGTTCAGCCGGTCATACATATATGTCGTCGTGCCTGACGGAACAGTCACGGAGGTGCGGTTTCCCGCATTGTCATAAGTGTATGCGATCTCCGCCCCGTCGGGATTCCCGACCGATTTCAGCCGGCTTCGCAGATCGTAGGCATAAGTCGTCGTGCCTCTCCCGTCGGTCACGGTCTTCCGCCGGCCCGTCGGTGTGTAAGTAAACGAAATCTGCGTCTCCCCGTTGAAAATTTTGTCGGTCAGGCGGTTGTTCTTATCATACATGTATGCTGTCACATCTCCGTTGAAATCAGTTTTCTCTTTCAGATTTCCGTTCGGATCGTAGGCAAAGGTCTCGGACATGCCTTCGGGAAGCGTGTGTCTCACGATCCTTCCCATATTGTCGTATTCCCACGCTGTCGTGTTGCCGTTCGGGTCGGTCTGACCAGTTTTGTTCCCGGCTTCGTCGTAGCTGTATGATGTCACGATCTCTTCGCCGCTCAGGTACTGCATCACCTGTGTCAGACGGCCTGCGGCATCATATCCGAAGGTCGTCGTTCTTCCCGCCTGATCTGTCTCCGAGGTCATTTTCCCGCAGCAGCCGTCGTACGCCGTGGTTGCGAAGGTGTTGTCCGGATAAACCGTCTTTGTGCGCCGGTTCAGGACATCGTATTCAAAACTTGTGGTACGTCCCCGGGCATCAGTCACGCTGATCTGATTGCCGGCCGCATCATATCCGAATTTCGTGATGTTGCCGAGGGCATCCTCCGTTTCGGTCTTTCTGCCCGCCCCGTCATACCTGAAATACATCCTGTTCCGGTTCTCATCCCCGGTTAATGTGATCCTGCCTGCGGCATCGTATTTCCTGACCGTGTAAGTGCTGTCCGAATAAACGGTTCTCACCTGACGATTCAGCTCGTCATAAAGATATGTCACGGTCCTCCCGGCCCGGTCGGTGTGAGTCTCCCTGTTCCCCTCGGCATCATAAGTGAAGATTTCAGTCGTCTCATCCGAATGGATGATCTTTTTCATGTTCCCGGCATTGTCATACTCGTACGTTGTGCGGAAACCTCTTTTGTCGGTCATGGCGGACTGTTTTCCGGTGACCTGATCATATTCGGTCAGCACGGAGAAGCCGTCCGGATCGGTTGTCTCCGTCACCCGGCCGAGATGATCATATCTGTTCTCAGTCCTCATTGTGACAACGGAGCCGTCCGCATCGGTCCGGGTGGCGGTCCGGGTCAGCTCGTTTCCGTGGGCGTCATAGGTGTATCCGGTCACATTGTTCAGCGGACCGGTCTCCCTGATCATGTTGCCGCGGGCATCGTATTCATACTCCGTCACATTTCCCCGGTGATCCTCGGATGATATCCGGCTGCCGTCCGAATCGTATGCGTGGAGCGTCTTTCTTCCCATTGCATCTTCGGCTGAGACGAGTTTCCCTTTGTCATCATAGGTGTTCGTCGTCACGTTGCCGAGGGGATCGGTGACGGTCAGTATCTGATTCCGCTCATTGTAAGTGTATGCGGTCGTGTTTCCGGGCGGATCGTTCTCGGTGAGAATATTCCCCCGCGCATCATACGTCCGGGTCATCGTGTTTCCGAGGGGATCCGTCTCCGTCAGATTGTTTCCCCGGTCGTCGTAGGTCCATGCGGTGACATTGCCCGTCTGATCGGTCTTCTTCGTGACGTTTCCTTTGCTGTCATACTCGTAAACAGTGACGTTTCCCCGCCGGTCCGTGACCTCCTGCCTGTGGTTCGCCACATCGGAGAGATATTCGGTCCGTTTTCCGCCCCCGTCAATGAAGGCTGTCATGCGGCCCATGGTGTCGTATTCAAATTTGCCAAGCTCTGTTCCGTCGGGAGCCTTCACTGCTTTAAGGACAGTTCTTCCGGACACTCCGGCCTCGTAGGCATACTTGGCCAGTATGCTGTTCTGATACCCTCCGCCGCCGAGCCGCTCCACCTTTTCCAGCATCCCGTTCTCATCATAGTGATATTCGGTCTCACGGCCGTCCGGGTCGGTGACTTTCCGGATTCTGTCCCCCGCATCCCGCTCAAAGGTGATGCTCATGTTCCCGCCGGAGTGATGAATTCCGTTCCTGTCATAGCTGACCGTGTGTCCGTGGGGATCGGTCATGCTTCTGACGCCCTCCTCTGTGTGGATAATGTACGTCATGCCGTCGGGACGGGTGAGCCTGAACAGTTTCGGGTTATAGACATCAATATCACTCCCCCTGAAACCCAGAATCAGGCTGTCTCCGTCAAACATCACCCCGTCATCGAAATCCTCGGCATCCAATGTTCCCTGAGTGCCTTCGGCAGGCCTGAACATGACTCTGGTCTCACCTCTCCGCTCAAACGGATAAAACGTGCTCGGATTCGGTTCGACATCCATTTCAAATCTGAGAACATCTGTCTCGCCCAGGCGGATCACGACCGCATGGCGTCTCAGCGGCACCAGGGTGTAATAGTACATCAGATTGAACAGACCGCCCATATGCATCCGCTGCTCCCAGTCTTCTCCGAGAGCATTTGTCACCGCAACTTTCACCTCGGCTTGGGGCAGGCTCCATCCCGGGCCGAAGTCCCCGGGTGTCTGTGCCCGTGAGTCGTACTGCCTGGACAGACTCAGCGGGAATCCCGGGGCAGGCAGGCTTACGTCCGCAGCGGGAATCGTCACCTGTCCGACCTTCAGGCCGCCGTCAACAATCACCGGGAAGACCTCCGCACTGACATTCCCTGCGGAATCCTCGGCATGAAGCCGTATCTCATGCACACCGTTCCTCAGCACAGTGGGGTCGAACACGCCCAGTTCGCCGGAGAAGGATGCGCCGCTGTTCTCCTCAAAGGTGATCCAGGACGATGCGCCCTTCTCACGGCATTGCAGCTTATAAGTCACGCCGCCCGGGTCGGAGACTGTTCCGAAGACCGGATACAGGTCGTAAATGTCTGTGGGTTTATGGGGGCGGACCACGCCAAAATATTGAAAAGTAAGTGAGACAGACCCGAAAACAGGCGTTTTCAGGGCCTGTGTCGCACTCTTTTCGGCATCAGAAAGAGCGTTACAGGATTCTGAATTTTTTCTATATTGCCCTTTTTGGCCCCAAAAAGAGCAATATAGGCCCGATTTGAAGGCAAAATAAGCAGCTATTCCGTTTAATGTTAAATACTTGCTGTGGCCCGACCCCAATGGCGCGACCCCAATGGCGATAACCCCAATGGCGATATCAATGGCGATATCTTAATCCGGCAGTTCAGGGTGTCATATACGGCTTAAGGACTTTTTCAAAAAAACATCAGTCTTCATCCTGCACCCACAAAATCCCCATTTTTTTGTTGTCAATGCAAACAATGCCCGTATCAAAAGTGGAATCACTGATTTCCATCCAGGCTCCCTCAGTGTCTTTGGGATCAGCATCAGGAATAATCAGGTTTCCGTTTGTAAATGGCCTGAAGGAAGATTCAAAAACAGACAAAAAACGGTTTGCAAGCCTTTTGGCAGTCTTTTTGTCTGTTATCATACTTCCATAGGCAATATCCTTGTGAATTATATCAGTCAGGATTTTCAGCGACTTGACCACATCAACTTCAACCCAATACTGATCCAAACCTGAAAAACCGAATGATTTGACAAAATTGTCGATTTTTTTCAAAATTTCATATGAGTTGCTGATATCAGATGTGCTGTCATATCTTACCGAACAGGTCACAGCAGCACCACAGGATCGGACAATTTTTATCTCCTGAACAATTTTTTCCATATTTTCCATATCCATGGAATTGATTTCATTCAATGTTCTGACTCCCAAATCAGTAAATTCTTAAATTTTATTATGATAAAAAGCGAAACCATAGCCCGAATCATAAGACAACAAACAGAATTGTCAATGTCACCAGTTCACAATTTCAACTTACCTGCGCCGGCAGGATTGGCAGATCCGAAGGGGACTTCGGATTTGCTGATCTGAACCGAGCAAATTGTGAACTGGTGAATATTGATTCTTCAGTTTAGGGCGTATGTGACTTCAACACCTGATTCCGGCACTGATTGTCTTCTCAAAATTCCATTAAAACAAATCAGTGCCCGATCCGAAATCGCCTACAATTCAGGAAATGATGTGAGAACATAATAGCCTCTTGGCGTACCGTCTTTTTTCAAAACCACCTTGGCATTGTATAAAGGTCTCGACTTCCTTTCTCCTCGGAGATAACCCCGCCCTATGGCTGTTCTTCCGTCACCGGCATAGTTCAGTTGAAGCTTACCTTTCGTCCTGCCGTTGTTAAGCCAGTTCATAACCCGCTGATTGTTAGCCAGAATTGTCCTTTCAATAACTTCTTCGGCAGTTTTGAAGTCTGCATATCTGGAAGCCATAGGTATACTCGAATTGCTTTTCAGACGGCTTTTCAGATATCTGTTATTGACCATCACATGTCTTTCCACTGTATGACCCAAACCTTCATGTTTCCACAGCCATGATGGGGAGGATGGGGTCGGACCAAACCATCTCATTGTTTTTTCAGAAAAAATGCTCGGAAAACGGACGTTTTTTCGGCTTAAACAGCCATTTTCAGAGGCAAAATGGTCGCTTTAAAAAAACGATTTCAGGGAAGTGAATTCTTAAAGTGATGTTTTTGCCTCCAAAAATGGGGTTTTAAGGCCAAAAAACGCCTATTTTCGAGGCATTTCTTCTGAAATTACAGCATGTTGGCTTGGTCCGACCCCAAACACACCCAAACACCCCAGGAATCGCTTTTTTCAGAGATGAAAGGATACTGTCTGAACAGAGAGTCGGCGTTTCATACCTGTATGACTATTTTTCCGTTATATTCATTTTTGCAATGTCCAATTTTTTCTGAGCTGATTTCGGCAGTTCACCGTCATAGGGGCCTAACAGTTCCGTCACTTTTCTGTAATCTTTCTTTTCCAACGCTTTCCTGGCCTCCCAGTTGATACTTCTTATAAGTGACTGAAATTCAATGCCGTTCCGAAGCTCAGAGATATGTTTCCATCTTGAACTTTGCCGAAATTCTTTTTCAATAATTTCCTCAATGTTCAAATTGGTATCGGCTGTCCTGACTGCCTCCAATACCGAGACAGCATCATTGACAATTTTGTCACCCGATTTCCCGTCCCTCAGAATTTCAGTCAGCGGCCTGACAAAATCATCCGATGCAAATTCCACTGCAAAAAAAAGACCCGATTCTCTCTGACCGATATCCTCCGATTTCAGGGCCGCAATAATATGCTGATTCAAAACCTTCTGATTCTGTTCTGCCAAAACCTTTGCAAACACCTCAGCCAGATATGCGCTGCTGTGACTTCTGTATGAATTAACTATTAAAGGTATGCATTCATCATTGGGATGCTCAGCAAGGAATTCAGCAAGTTCGCCATAAATATCCAAATCCTCATCTGACATATCATGATCCGAGGGAATTGTGAGATGCTTTGACAAAAATTCCAATGCGGCAGTTTTATCTTTATAATTCATTTTTTCCCATCCTTTCTGACTCCTGTATCTGTACCCCGAAAAATTGGAATCGCCCCGGCTCCTGACAGATTCAAAGACTTGCTTCCGATATGGGAAGTCTTATGAATTGTTGTACCGCCCCGGATTGGTGAATCCAAAACGAACATGGCGAATTCACCAATCCGGTCGGGGCATTTCTGATGCCCTGTCAATAATAAGTTGCGGTACAAAAAGTCACAGGTTTGCCGGTTAAAAAATAATATTCATCAGATCAAAAGATTCTTCAACGAACTCAACAATTTCATCAGCATCCCTCTTGTTGCAGCCGGCTGCGACAAGTCCCCATCTCGCCACATTGATGACATCGCCGGATTTTCTGTGTTGGTGCTGAGTTCTGTTCAATATCCAGTGCGGGGAAAATTTTTGCCCGTATTTACCCAGGACCGGCATCGCCAGTCCAATGCCTTTTGTGTATATGCTTTTAAACAGAAGCTTCATATCAGCATCCTGAAAAATATGATGTGCGGCGTACGGAGTTCCTCTTGTTTCCAACCTCAGCACATCATATTCTTTGATATAACTGTCCATTGCACAGGCGACCCTTTTGCAATACTTTCTGAACCCCTGTCTGGTCTGTCTCACCGCTCTGGCATGGTCCAATTTTTTAATATGCTGATCCAATTCCATGGAAGCCATAAGTCCGATAAGAGTCATATACATTCCGTCCGGATCAAAAAACATAACCGGATTATTACCGGCATATAGATATTTATGCAACGTAGCCGGCTTATCCGTCTCTCCCTGAAATGAATCAGCAGATACAAACCTGCCCGACTTCAGATCATAATACCTCGCCCGCAGATAGTAAAACCCCGCATTCGGATCATATTGTTCACCCGTGAACAGATAGTTGTTCTCCGTATTCCCGATGTGATCAGTCAACTCGCCGAAAGCCTCATAAATATAGGTATCGGTCACATTCGCAGAAGCATCAGTCAGCACTCTCGTGCTGCCCAGCCCGTCATAATGATAATACGAAACCGAGCCGCCACGCTTCTGAGAGATGAGAGCATCGCCGTAAACATAGCTGACTGTCAGAGAACCCGATCCGTCTCTTTCTTCGAGAACCTGAGCATAGGCTCTGTTCTTATCCACGAGATAGTTCGTGACCACGCCGTCAGTGACAGAACGCACCCTGATCCCGTCGGCATAATAAACATACTCGGCGGTGCCGTCGGGACCCTGAACGAAAGTCAGTCTGTTCTCAAAATCATAGCTGTAAAAAACCGTGTCCGTGCCGTCGCTTTTCGTCAGCATGTTCCCGTTGTCGTCATAAGTGTATGTGACATTCCCCTCGGAAACGAGGCGGTCATTGTCATCATACGAATAACTGACCGTGCCGGAGGAATCGGTCTTTTTCAGGCGGTTCCCGAAGCTGTCGTAAGTGTACGAAATGATCTCATTTCCGAGAACCGGATCAGTGATATTCTCTTCCGTCAGCCGGTAAAGGTCGTCATAAGTGTAATTCACGACCCTTCCCGAATGAACTTCCTCGACCCGCTGACGGTTGCCCGCCGGGCCGAGTGTGTAAATGTATCCGGAGATCAGATCGCCCGACGCATTCCGATTTTCAAGCTTTATGAGCCGGTTCAGTCTGTCGTACATATACTCCGCAACCGTGCCGTTCGGGTAAGTCACGCTCTTCCGGTTCCCGACTCTGTCGTAAGTGTAAGTCGTAACGCCGTTGTCGGGATCGGTGACCCTCTTCAGACGGTTCAGAGCATCATAAGTGTAAGTCGTCGTGCCTGACGGGACGGTCACGGAAGTCCTGTTTCCTGCGGCATCGTAAGCATAACTGATTACGGTTCCGTCGGGATTCGTGACCTCTTTCACCCGGTCTCTCAGATCATAAGCGTAAGCCGTCGTGCCTCCGCTGTCAGTCACGGTCTCCCGCTGCCCGGTCGGCGTGTATGTGAAAGAGACCTCCGATCCGTCGGGATACGTCTTTTTTACAGTCCGGTTGTTCTCATCGTATTCATAAACGATTTTGTCGTCGTTGAAATCATTCTTCTCCGTGACATTCCCGTTCGGATCATGCACGAAGCTTTCCGACATGCCGAGGGGCAACGTCCGGCTGGCGACTCTTCCGAGATTGTCGTACTCCCATTCGGTCGTGTTGGCGTTCGGATCCGTCTGAAATCGTCTGTTCCCGACCTCGTCGTAGCCGTGGGATGTTCTGAATTCCGCACTTTCGGCGACCTGAATCACGTCTTTCAGGCGGCCTGCGGCATCATATTCATATCTCGTGACCTTCCCGCCCTGATCCGTGTCCGAGGCTTTCTGACCGCAGCATTCGCTGTATTCGGTCTCCGTGAGGCTTCCGTCAGAGTAAACCGTCCTCACACGCCGGTTCAGCACATCGTACTCAGAATTCACGGCGCGGCCTTCGGCATCGGTCATGCTGACCTGATTGCCGGCCGCATCGTAACCGAGGGTGTCCGTCACCTCAGCCCTTCTGCCGGCGGATCAGACCTCAATCTTTATTCTGGAATCATTTTTTTGTATGACATGATCCATTCAAACCGGTGATACCCCTCTCTGACAGTGACAGACATAATATCTCCCTTCTCAATGTGATCATAAAGATCGGAAACTGGGAGTGCTCTCACACGTCTGTCTTTTTCCCATGATTCAAAGAATACAAAACCGGTCGGAGTAAGGTCCCAGCGAAAGGTGTCAAAACACCGGTGTTTAATGATCTTTTTTGAAGTCACCGTAACTGTATGGGTTTTTTCGGGGGATGTGTCAAGAAATCCGTTGGTGAAGGAGAATATTCCCATGAAGACAACTGTGAAAGCCATGAAGTAAAATGCTGACAGAAATATTATAACATAAAAAGATGTTATCATATTATGTATGCCGCATTTATTTCTGATCAGCCTGAATACAAAGTATTTAAAAATGACAGTTGCGGATATGACACCGAGAACCGCTGCGTAAGGCAGGGCGAATCTGACGGAAGCGAAGAAAATACTGTCAAAGGTCTGATATTTTCTGAATCCGTATGAGAACAGATGAGAACCTGCTATTCCCGGTATGACTGACAAAATCGCCGGATATGTCACTTTCTTGAGAAGAGATTCTCCCATATCAGGCGTTGCCGAACCTTTTTTCAAATCAGACACGGTATTTCCTTTTGTTGCCACAGATTCCCTGCTGATCAGGAAATCATGAAACAAGAGTAATGTAAGCGGAACCAACATGCCTGACAAGATAAAGGCCCCCACAAAATCACCGTCAACAACCTTCAGAATGCCGGAGAGGAACATGATTGCAGACACAAACAGTGCCCAGAAATATGTTCCCTGATCCTTATCATAATAATCCATTTTATCCTTTCCTGCAAAGGAATATGATCTGCTTATTTTCGATCTTCTCACTATGAAAAACAGGCACATAGTGATTCATGCTGTCAAAAAGTGGAGAGGGTGGCATCGTCACCCTCTCTCTGTCAGATATGCCCTGTTAGTCGTTTCTTATTCTGGCGGAAATTCCCCATTGCAGATCAAAGCCGTTATCGTCTCCCCATATCGGACTGAATCCTATCCTGGTAACTCTGCCCATTCCCATG
>JAOZLU010000726.1 GCA_029934695.1 Desulfobacterales bacterium
AAGCCTTCTGACCGTCCCCGCTGTAACCTGAGACAGACGCTCCCGGGACCGGCTTTCCGTCCGCACCGAGGACCGTTCCCGCGATGAAGGTGTCCGCACTGCGGAGTATGAGAGAATCATCCTGCCTTGCGTCCCGCCATCCCGGCCTGCTGGCCGGCCGGGTGGTGGAGGCGGCCGACTCCCTGAGACAGGACTGGACCATCCCGAGGGTGTGGCCGGTCGCGGCATACTTCAGGATCACGGGCTTGTGCTGATGATAGCTGAAATAGTTGCCAATGGCTTCCCGCAGCTCATAGGTGAAGCCGTATTCGTCATAATATTTACTGTCCGTCAGCCTCCCGATACTGGTGATGACGGTCTGGGGAACCCCCTCATTATATTCCAGATCGTTTAGAATGTCGGCGGTCAGCATGAACGGCGGCTCGTGTTCGTCCTCCTCGGCCTGGCACTGACTCACCGCGGTGGTCACGCTGGCACTCTGTCCCCAGCCTCTTGCCGGGGATTCGGCGGACGGAACAAATATCTCGAATGCTCCCTTGGAATCGGTCACGGCCCGGGCCTCGAACACGCCTCCGGATGCATCACCGCCCCCGGGCAGGCGGACCTGTGCCAGCACACCGGCTGCGGGTTTTCCGCTGTCATCCGTCACCGTGCCGCTCACCACTCGGCCCAGAGGAAACAGGGGGATGATCTCGGTCACGGCCTTTCCGCTGATGGCACTGACCCGGACGGGCAGGGGCGGAGAGCGCATGTACCGGGCCGTGTCGAGTTCATAGCTCAGATTCCACACACCCTCCGCGACCATGAACTCAAATCTTCCGTCTTTTATGTCACAGGTCTGGGCCGCGCTTTTCTCTCCTGCCGGAGTCGCTATCACACGCCCCGGGACATCGCTGACCGGTTTCCCGGCAGTATCCTGAAGCACGCCTTTTATGGCAGCGTCGTTCGCATCCAGTATGATCGTGACTCTTTCCGATGACCGCGCCCCGTCGATCCGGACCGCGTGTTCGTATTTCAGCATCTCCGAGATCGCCGCCCCTGCTGTGCCGGACGCGCCTGCCTTCCGCCGGCTCAGGTCGGCCTCCTTCTCATCCGCGAAGGAATAGCCGCTCCCCGGAGCCAGTTCAAGCCCCACATACAGGGTTCCGGCAGGCACGTTCAGGGTGAACTCGCCTCTTTTAACACGGGTCTTGGCCACCGCGCGGGGGCTGTCTCCCAGCCGGCCGTAGGCCCAGCCGTCCGCATCCCTGAGAACCTTTCCGGTTCTGCTTTTCACGGTTCCGATGATGGTGTGGGGGGCTGCTTCCATCTCAATTTCCCCGACAGTCTCATCAGATTCTTCCGTGACGGTCACCCGTTGCGGTTCTGCCTGAGAAAAGATATTCGATCCCTGACTCACAGACGGCATGATCAGATATTCCCCGGCCGGCAGGGCAAGCTCGTAATTTCCGTCCGCATCTGTGACCGCGGTGAAGCGGGCTTCTGTCACAGGGTCCCAGACATCCACAGGAACCCCGGGGATTCCGTTTCCGCTGTCATCCTTCACCACACCCCGGATCACCGAGTCCCGGGCCGGCAGTTCTGTCTCCGGAATGACGATATCCTGGCCGGCACTGACGACTGAGGCCGGGGCCGGCGAATACCCGGGATATTCTGTCTGATCCGGAATGACTGTGATTTCATAGCTTCCGGGAGGGACAGGAAAGGAATAGTTTCCGCTCTCATCCGGATGGAAGTCCCGGACCAGCCCGGTGTCAGGATTGCTGACTCTGACGGTCACATTCTCGCCGCCGACACCGGCACTGCCCGCGGTCACGGTTCCGGTCAGTCGCACAACGCCGGTCTCAAGGGTGATGTTCTGTCCTTCACTTTGGTCAGTGTTGTCATTCGCAAATGTCACTGTTTCGGGATTCGGGCTGAACCAGTCCGCTGTGTCGTCCTGCACCACCTGAATTTCCCAGTTGCCGCCGCTTACAGGGAGCGTGTATTTGCCGTCCGCATCGGTGACAACTGTGATGTCATCGCCTCCGATGTCCGGGTTCCGGGCAATGACGGTGACGCCTGCCACGGGTTCCCCTGCGTCCGTTGTCACGGTTCCGGTGATATCCTTGGCATCGGCCACTCTCCCGGCTGCCGTGACAGTGAGAATGAACACATTGCTCTCATTCACCCCGTCACTCACGCTGACCCGCACGGAGAGTTCCCCGGTGAAGTCCGCATCCGGCGTGACTGTGCTGCCAGTCAGGGCATAGTTCTCCCCTTCATACACTGTCAGCACGAAGTCGTCGGGCCAAGGTTTGTCCGAGGTCACGGTCAGATACTCCGGAATGAGAGGGAGCGGCGTGCCGGATATGGCTGCAAGAGAAGCGGTCTGGTCGGTTATCTTGGGAGCGTCCGCACCTGCCGCGGTCACACTGACAGTGATCTCGAATGCCGCACTGGTGTCGGTTCCGTCATTCACAACCACGCCGACCTTCAGATTTCCGGTGAATCCAGCGTCTGGGATGACGGTGTTCTCAGAAAATGTGTAATCCGATCCGACCTGAACGGTCAGGGTGAAGTCATCCGGATAGGTGTTGTCCGAGTCCGTGATTTGAAGGTCTTCGGGGCTGACGGTCAGTGCGGTTCCCTGGACTGCGGTCAGTGTTCCGGTCTGCCCGGTGATCACCGGTGCGACGTTGGGACTTTCAGTGACAGTCACCGTGAGACTGAACAGATTGCTGTCATCTCCTCCGTCATTCACGGTCACCGGCACGGTCAGTTCGCCAATGAAGCCGCTCACCGGGGTGACGGTGCTGCCGGAGCGGGTGTAGTTCTCTCCGTCCTGCACACTCAGGGTGAAATCGTCCGGAAAGGTGCTGTCCGAATCGGTGACAGTGAGATCATCCAAGGTGATGATCAGCGGGGTTCTTTCGGGTGTGGACAGGTCTTTCTGACCGGTAATCGTCGGAATGCTGTTTGTCGTAAATGTCAGCTCGCTACCGTAGGCCGTGCCTTTGGAATTGATCGAGTATGCCCGGACGTGATAGGTTGTGCCGGGGGTCAGTCCTGTGAGCGAACTTGTGAAACTTCCGGTTCCCGTGCCGTCAGAGGTTTTGCTGTCAGTTGTGGTCGGACTTCCTGCTGTGTTCCAGCAGATGCCTCTAACGGTCACATCCGCGCCGCCGTCCGATGTCACATTCCCGCCGGCAGTTGCTGTTGCCGAGGTGATATTGCTTATCGTACCGGTGGTGACAGCCGGGGAAGTGGAAATCGGGTG
>JAOZLU010000149.1:0-9378 GCA_029934695.1 Desulfobacterales bacterium
GATTTTCAGGTATGCCGGTTTCATAGCTTAAATTCCTTTTACTTGTTGTTATCAGTTTTGCCGGAAATCAGTTCCGACTGCTTTTTATGCTTCATGAGCGGCAGAAAGGAGTTTGCCACACCGTGGGCAGGGTCTCATAAAATGTTCTGAACCCTGAATGTGCGAAACATGCCCGGGACGTATTCGTTTCACGAGCAGGTTCGCACGTTATAACCAGAGAGGAACCATCGTTTTTCGGGTCTGTTTTTATTTTCAAGCCAGCCTGTTAATACGGTCCCCATGGTTTTGGGATTGACCCATATAAGGTCTTTTAATATTATTTTTTTCTCAGATGCAACAGAAAAAACATATTTTGCCTCGTCGTCTCCTGAGGCAATGGTTTTTCCGGATTTGATCGCTGCGTCAACAAGATGACAATCCTTTAATGCGATTTTTTCCTGTTTATCCGTTAATCCCAGAGCCGGTAATTCTCGTTCTGATTTTTCATTTTTCTGAATTTTAAGCATCCTGAATTGCTTCCTGCTGACCATGTATTTGCGCCAACAACGGCTGAAATTTGATTGGTGACGATTCCATTCATCACATATTTCATGGGTCATCACAAGAATATGACCATTATTTTTAACTGCTTCCAAAAAATTTCGGCAATTCCCTGAAACCGGATGAACAGTCTCACCGGCAGCCCGGGCAATATCCGCGTCAATAACCATCATAAATTTTCTTTTAGCGGTCATCTGATAACATCCTGTTCTCAACAGCATTCAGATAATCGCTTTCGGCCCCTAACATGATCTCATCAAAATCTTCGGGCCATTCACCGAACGCGCCGTTCTCATCTAATTCCGCGCTATGTATCTCTGTCGCGCCGTATTCATTTCTGGAAAACCAGTGAAGAGCCGTATCTTCGGAAGATAATTCACCTTTCGCAATTAGGGTCTGAATTCCCTGTAAAAGAAGATCGCTATGGGTTTCGGCAATAACAATAACCCCTCTTTTTGCCGCTTTTGCCAGAAGTTGTGCAAGAGTGAGCTGTGCGCCCGGGTGCAGATGAATTTCCGGCTGCTCCAGATATACAATCTGGTGTTTCCGGGCTGCAATCAAAGCCACAGCTACCGGCAAAGCTTGTGAAACACCGAAGCCGAAATCGGCAATACTGACCATATCTCCGACTCTGCTTTTCTCAGCTCCGGGCAGGCGTCCGACTAAAAGTTCAACTCCGGAATCATCCACCTTTTTTGCCTGGACCTTCCATGTGAGTCCCATAGCCTGAAGCGAGTTTCCCAATTCTTTCAGTTTTTCAGAATCTCCGGCTGACTGCCAGTTATAAATGATGCTGGCCACATAATTTTCAAATCTTCCGGGAAACAGAATTCCCACAGCACTGGTTTTATAAGTTCTTTCAGGGTTTCCTCTGAGACCGGGCAAATGGATAATGCTTTCCACTTCTGAATAAACATTTTCTCCCAGTGAATACAGAGGAAAAATTTTCTCATGGGCAGAGTCCGATAATAAACCTACGGACAGGAAACACCTGTTTCTTATTACACACAATTGAAGATCATCTCTGGCTTTTTTCAGAATACCGGTGCTGATGATCAGATCCTCGGGAATATTTTTTTCTATATTTTGGCTCGCCATATCAGGGACTAAACGAACAGAATCAGATTGTCTGTCTGTAAATTTCTGCGATTTGATTTTTAATTCTTTGTCTGATTTTTCATATAAAGAGCTAAACTCAGACCCGTCTTTGAATCCGATTCCGATTGAAAACTCAGAATGTCTTTTTCCTGATCCGAGATCTGACAACATCTGATTTATATTTGTGACCTTTACATTCTCCCCGTGCAAGAGCAAGGGGCCCGGATCAAACGGAGCCTCCAGCGTCTGTTTCAACAAAAGAAAAGGCTGAAGGAAACTTGATTTGCCAGAGCTGTTTGCCCCTGCCAGCAATGTAAGGGGAGCAATCTTAATTGTCCGGGTCTCATAAACTGATTTGTAACCTGTTACAGACAGTTTTGTAATTATATTCATTTACGTTATTTCCTGATAATCTTGCTCTTACTCTTAATCTTGCTTTTAATCGAACAGACAGGAGCAAGATTAAGATGAAGATTAAGAGCAAGAACTCTAAGTTTACACTTATGTTAAGGTTTCATATCTGACAACATAAATCGCCTCCGGCCCCAGTATCCAGTATCCAGCTCTAAGTCAAATTATCCTCTGTCTGCAATGTTCCAGAAGCGTGCTCAACTTGTTTTTTATATTTCATCAGCGGCAGAAAGGAGTTTGCCACACCCGCGGGCAGAGTCAGGACGTATAATAAGACCGAAAAGTAAATCCCGGTGTGCAGAAGAAATACACTGCCGATGTTTATAAGTCCGGGCGCAACTGCCATTGCCAGAGATGTGTTCACATTTCTGTTGAAATCCCGGGCCAGTCCGAACAGCCTGTCCAGATGATTCAGGGTTCCGTCCATCAGTATGATGTTGGCAGTGTCCGTTGCCACGGATGATGCGCCGCGCAGGGAAACAGACACATGGGCTTTTTTCATTGCAACCGAGTCATTGATACCGTCTCCGATAAAACATACGGACCGCCCCTGTTTCTGAAGCATTTCGACAATCTGAGCTTTCTGTTCCGGTAAGGTTTCCGCGAAATAATTCTCTATTCCCAGATTTTCAGCCAGGATCCGGGCAGGTTTCTCATGGTCTCCGGTGATAATGTACATGGACTTTCCCCGTTTCCTCAGCCGGGAGATGATATCCCTGACTTCGGGGCGGACGGCCGTATGCAGTTCGACTGCCCCGGCAAGGTGTTTCCCCTCTGACACCATGACAAGGGAATGTCCGTTGTCATGGCAGCGGTGCATGAGGTCGTTTATCTTTCCGGGAATTTCTATTCCTTCTGTTTCCATAAACCGCGCACTTCCGACGCGGATAATTTTGTCAGCAAGTCTCACTCTGATTCCGTAGCCGACTTCATATCTCGCGTCATCAGCATCTCCGGGATGTATTTCACACTCGCCCGCTTTTTCAAGAATGGCTCTGGCAATGGGATGAGTCTGCCTGTTTTCAGCCATTGCCGCATATTTCAGCACCCCGGTTTCCCTGTATCCGTCGCAGGCATGGATTTTCCGGACATGAGGCTGTTCCAGAGTAAGCGTCCCTGTTTTGTCAAAAACAACTGTGTCTGTCCCGACCAGCAGTTCCAGGGCGCGTCCGTCTTTGATCAGGATGCCGTCCCGGGAAGCGGTTTTAAGAAAGTTGAGCGTACTCAGGGGCGCCAGGATACATACATCCGCTCCGATATAGGAATTCAGAACAGCCAGCGCGCCAGCCGGTCCGGTCAGAGGCAATGCGACCGCGCTTGCTGCCAGCGTGGGCAGCACTGACTGATCGGCAATTCTTTCTCCTTTTGACTGAACGGTGGTCTTGAAATCAACTGTGCGGTTCAGTAAGTCCGCAATATTTGCCACAACTGTGTCTTTTCCCGATTTTTCAACCCTGACACGGATTCTGCCTGCCAGCACAAGGGTTGATGCGAATACCGGTTCGCCCGGGCCTTTTTCCAAAGGCCGGGATTCCCCGGTAAGAATGTGCTGGTCTATGGATGCGTTCCCCTCTGTAATGAGACCGTCGGCAGGAATGATCTCTCCGGCTTTGACTGCCGCAATATCGCCCGCCAGCAATGAATCAAAAGGAACTTCGACCTCTGTGCCGCTTCTGACGATCCAGGCCGAACGCGGCTGGTTTTCAAAAATATCGCCAAGATTCTGCCTGGTGTTGTCTTCGATTTTGTTCAGAAGTTTCAGGCTGCCATAATAAAGCCAGAAAACTAAACAGCCCGTAAAATAATATCCTGTGAGCATCATTCCGCTTAAAAGAATGCAATTCATGACTTCCAGATTTACTTTGTGCTCTTTAAACAACCCTTCATAAGCTCCTTTGATCATACCTGAAAGAGGATAAACAAGTCCGAGAAGGCCGAGCGGAACAAGCGGGGGATAAAATATCTTTCCTGCCGCTGTCAGGGCAGTGGAGACCGATGTAACAGCCAGATGTTTATCAATCTGGGCATTGTTCAACTGATTTACGCGGGTCGCAGGCAGGTATTCCGATTCACTTTCTGTCTCATCAGCACACCGGGAATCTCTTTCCAGAGAAGGCTGGGCTATCTCATTTGTTGTGCCCCTGATTTCCGCTGTCAAACTGTTTTTTATCTTATTTATCCTGCTTCTGATTTTTGTGTTCCTGATTTTTTTGTAAAGTTCTGACCCGGCATGCAGTCCGCAGGATAGCAGACAAACTTCAAGAAACATGATTTATCTTCCTTTCGATTTCTGATAATGCGTCTTTGCACACTGCATTTCGTGCCGGCAACATGCCCGACCGTCTGATGAGCCAGATACAGTCATAAGTTTTCCTGATTTGCTGAAATCGGCATCTGCTGTTCAGGTCTGAGGCTGCATTCCAATTTTTCACCGAACTGTCTGGCAGACAGACTGTTGAAAAAATCAGTTTTATGGTCAGGAGTGAAAAATGCTTTCATGGCTGTTTATTTACATAAATATTTGATCTTTTTATTATAATGATCCTGATTCTAACGGTTGCATAAGATTTCAGACAGCTGTGATCATTGCAAACCGCAGATGAACGCGGATGAACGCTGATGCTCCCGCACTCTGACCGGCTGCACAGGCCGTGAGCGTCTGTCTGCGTTCATCTGCGTTCATCTGCGGATCATATCGGAAACCACAAAAACCGTTAGAACCAGTAATGATCTTCCCTCAAGCGGGTTGCCTCCAGATTTTCCATGAAGTGATACTGAAAACGGCCCGGAAGCATGGTGGTCAGATCGTTCATCAGCCAGCCCACCCAGCTTCCGGAGACCAGCAGTGGTGCGTTTTTGTATTCGGCCGTGTGCAGGTAGCCGGCCGCAAGATCGGAGGCCTGATTGGTTTTTGCCTCGTCCCAGTAAATTTCGCTGTTGAGAAACTGAAACTCGTCAACCATCTGGACAACAGACTCATCCTGCTCACTTGCCAGTGTTCCAGGGCATGTCCCGCACCGCGTCCCACAGCAGCCCGGTTCTGCCCTCTCTCACGAGGCCTTCCACCGTTCTGATATCATCCAGCAGATACTCCCCCACCTCCTGTGCCCCGGCCAAAGCCTTTGAAAAACTTTTTCTGGCGGACTGGGACATCCTCGCATATTCCGGCTTCCGGGTTTTGAAAGCGATGTACTGGAAAATGTATGTCAGATAAAAATCCTGACAGAAATCCACGACCCACCGTTTTCCCTCCCTGACCTCGTAGTAAAGCGGAATCACCCCCATGTTTTTCTCAAAGATCAGATTGTACATACGCTGCATCAGCGCGGTCTTTCCTGTTTTTCTCCGGGAGAGAACTGCCGTGCTCATGGAAAATTCCTTTTTTATTCCCCCGATCCATTTCAGAAAGTAGCTTATTTCGCTTTTTCTGCCGGTAAACAGACCGGGATTGCCGATTTTCTCTTTCAGATACGTTTTCATCATGCTCTCCGTTTTTCATGGTTACGATCCTCAGAAAAACCGCTACCCTCTCACCCGGCCACAAATTCACATCCCCTTTCTTTCTCTTTCCATATCTCTTTTTTCATCCTGTCTTCTGATAGACTCTCTTTTATCATAGCTTCTCTTCCCCTTGGCAAGCCCCAGGGACATTTTTGCCTTTCCCTCTTTAAAATAGATCCTCAGAGGAATCAGGGCAAGCCCCTTTTCATTGATCTTGCCGATCAGTCTTTTGATCTCATGTTTGTGCAAAAGCAATTTCCGGGTTCTTAACGGCTCATGATTTTCATGGTAGGCAAAAGGATAAGGGCCGATGTGCATCTGATGGACAAACACTTCGCCTTTTCTGATTCTGGCATAAGAATCTTTCAGATGTCCGCGGCCGATTCTTAGTGACTTGACTTCGGTTCCCAAAAGAACCATTCCCGCCTCGTATTCGTCTATTATAAAATAGTTGAACCTGGCTTTCTTGTTCTCAGTTACGATTTTTCTGCGCTCTTTTTTCAAAAATTGTTTCTCCTTATTGAAAAGTGGAAAGTAAAAAGTGGAAAGTAAATCTGTAACCTGTTGAAATTAAGCAGTCAGCCGCTTTTTCTTACTTTTTATTCATATTAGCGAAGCTCCACATCTGACTGAGTAAGATTATGCAGACTGTTCTTGTCAAATACAGTGGCTATTGTTTTTCCTTTGTCATTTGGTACAACACTTTTACCGATTCTGAATAAGACAGCCTCTTCGTCACTCTGATTTGCTGCGATGGAAAAAGCCTCGATACAGTCCCAACTGTGAGTTGTGGCAAAAACTTGGATATTCAGATCTGAGGCTAATTCAAATATTAATTTCCAAATTTGTTTCTGAACAGAAAAATGCAGTCCGTTCTCAAATTCGTCTATCAGAAGGAATCCGTTTCTTGCCGGAAATATGCCGAGAACGAGCTGTAAAATTCTTAACATACCATCCCCCATTCCGTTTAACGGTATTGGTCCGTCAAGATTGGCAAGTTTTACCATACCTGTTCTTTCAATATTGTTGACTTTGACAAAGGCGATATCCTCAAAATTTTCTGATATAATCTTCAGAAATTTACGGACATTATCAAAATATGAGGTTAATACAGCCCGATCCCATAAAGTTGCGAGAATATCCATTGACAAAAACTGAGTCGGAATATAACTTATCGGTGTCGGTTTCACTGATTCAGACGAGTATGGAGTCCTCCTTCTGAAAGGAGGACTGTCTGAGTATTTGATAAAAATTGGCCGATCCGGATTTTGGTGAGACAGAATTCTTCTATTTCAAAATCTTTTAATAATTTATAATTTTGTACTTTAAGAGATATTACTGTCACTTTAAAGCCTCCATTCTGTTTTGTACCTGACAAGTGGAATATGCCTGATTCAGACGGATTTTGTGGTTGTGCGTGATTTCAGACAGTTACGATCCTTACAGACCGCAGATGATCCCGATCCCATAAGCGTTCATCTGCGTTCATCTGCGGTTCATATCGGAAACCACAAAAACCATTATGACCAGGAATATGCTGCTTTGAAAAATATCTGCGCCGTCAATTTCACTTTCCTCTTTCCGCTTCCGCCAACTGAACATTGGAAAGAATATCCCCATAAGCATCCCAGACAAGTTTCATTATTCCCTCGGAGGTGGTTTCTCTGAGGACATCCTCGACAAAATCCCTGGTTTCTCCGGTTTTGAGAGACCTTATCACACGCTTTACAGCAGGTATGGATCGGGGGTTCATGCTCAGTTCATCCATCCCCAGGCCTAAAAGTATGGGGACATAAACCGGGTTTCCGGCCATTTCACCGCACATAAAGAGCTTTACCCCCGTATCCCGGGCCACATCCGAAACCCGTCTGAGCATCCGCATGATCGCAGGATGAAGTGGCTGGTAAAGATGCGAAACATGCCTGTTCCCCCTGTCAACGGCCAAGGTGTATTGGATAAGATCGTTGGTGCCGATACTGAAGAAATCAGCTTCGCATGCTATCACATCTGCCATGATGACCGCTGAGGGAACTTCGATCATCACCCCTATTCCAATATTTTTGTCAAACTCGGCATCTTCTTTCTCCAGAGAATAAGCAGCCTGGTCCAGCATCTTTTTTGCTTCAATGATTTCATCAAGGCTTGATATCATGGGAAACAGGATCCTGATATTTCCGAACGCGGCGGCCCTTAATATTGCCCGGAGCTGGGTTTTGAAAACTTCGGTCTTTTTCAGGCAGTACCGGATACCGCGAAGCCCCAGAGCAGGGTTTTTTTCTGTGGGATCAGAATGACGGGCAACCGCCTTATCTCCGTTTATGTCAAGTGTGCGAATTGTCACCGGTTTCGGGGCCATCACCTCGGCAACATCCCTGTATTTGTCAAAAAGCTGCTCCTCAGTGGGAAACCTGGAATGGCCTAAATACTGAAATTCCGTCCTGTAAAGACCGATGCCGTCCCCACCGTAATTTTTGACAGATACAACCTCCTCAGGAAGCCCAATATTTCCCATAATCTGAAGGGTGATTCCGTCAGCCGTGTTCGCGGGAAGATATCCCCCGCGTACAATGGCTGCTCTGTGCGCCTCATATTTTATTCTGCGCTCCACAAATTTTACAAGCGTCTCTTCGTCAGGATGAATGACGACTTCCCCGGTTGTGCCATCTACAATAATAACGTCATCATTGGAGATCGTCTCTGTTGCATTGTCAAGACCCAGAACTGCAGGAATTTCAAGGGTCCGGGCAATGATGCCCGTATGGGATGTCGCACCGCCGAGGTCTGTGACAAATCCCATGATCTGTTCCAGTTGTATCTGGCTTGTTTCCGCAGGTGAAAGATCATCCGCGACAAGGATGACGCGTTTGTCAATATCTTTGATATTCGCATGTTCCGCGCCGACCAGATTCCGCATGATGTGGTCGGATACATGAACGATGTCAGCAGCCCGTTCTCTCAGATAGACCTCGGACATATTTTTGAACATGCCCTGAAGTTTTGATACCACTTTCTTGAGCGCCCATTCAGCATTCACCCACTCTTTTTCAATAGTTTCAAGTGCTTTTCCATATAACATCTTGTCTCTGAGCAGCACGAGGTGAATTTCAAGAATATTGGCGTGTTCCTGAAAATCCTCAGGTGTCTCTTCAATGATGGCATGCAGTTCATCAGTTGCCTTTTTCACAGCGGTTTTGAAACGGTTTTTCTCATTTTCCAAATCTGCTTCAGTAATGGAATATTTCTTGACAACATTTACGCCTTCTTTGTCAACCAGGTATGCCTTTCCGATACATATACCGGAAGAGGCGCCAATGCCTTTCAGCATAATTTCCAGGGTGTCATTATCTGACATGTCTGCTTATTCTCCAAATCCGTTTTCGATCAGTTCCACGATACGGTTTAAGGTGTCAATATCTGACGGATAATCAATTTTTACTGTGACAGTTGAGTCTTTTGAGCATCCGAGGGTAAGCAGATCAATAACACTTGCAGCATCCGCTTTGTCATCATCTCTTATTATCCATACATTTAATTTTGCGTTCTGGACGATTTCCGCTATCCTGGCAGCCGCTCTTGCATGAAGACCCAGCTCATTTATAATAACAACATCTTTTGAGAAATTTTTAATCGAACAGCTCATAATCTGAATATTTTAGTTTTGGAACCCACCGCGCCCGGTTCCAGTTGTTGAAATGATAAACAGCTATGTTTCTCCCAGTCAGATGCATTTACCGAAACTGCATGAACTTTCGGGCCGGACGGGATTTGCAATCCCGTCCGCAACCTTTTCTTAATGACTCGGGCCGGGCGGGACCGGGCCGGACGGGA
>JAOZLU010000149.1:9478-12950 GCA_029934695.1 Desulfobacterales bacterium
CGGGACCGGGCCGGACGGGACCGGGCCGGACGGGATTTGTAATCCCGTCCGCAACCTTTTCTTAATGACTCGGGCCGGGCGGGACCGGGCCGGACGGGATTTGCAATCCCGTCCGCAACCTTTTTTAAATGAGTTTTTCAGATTGAGCATGCTGCCCCCTCGGGCCGGACGGGATTTGCAATCCCGTCCGCAACCTTCTTTTAAATGAGTTTTTGACTATTATTGAATTTTCATTCAACTTTCCCACATAATTCTGCTTGGAAACGGAACAGAAAATGTGTAATCGGATATGGGAATGCCAAACTGTTCTTTTGCCACCAGCCTGTCATCTGCCACAGAGGCAGCTATACGGCTAACTCCGTGAAATGAGCCGTCAAACGAGATCATATATTTTTTTCCGGTGGTATGACGACATAAACGGATAGCATCAGAAACAGCCGCGGAACTGTAATTGAGAACCAGATCAAGATAAGGTTCCTCCTGGCCGTCAAACCAGACCCATATACCTTTTGATTTTACAGGCATCAAAAATTTATCATACATTTTTGATTCATCGCAGGGACACGCATAAGTATCTTTTACAGATGCATAATCCATTTCAGAATCATTTTCTACACATACAGACATTTTATTTCCTGTCAACTCAGGTTCAGATCAATGGGAAATCATGTAAAATCAGTCCGTTACAGATATACGCCAAAGACCCGGCAACCTTGATTTTTTTTTAGACAAATCCGAGTGATTTTCCTGAAAAATTCCATTGAACTGAATCAGTGCCACTCAGATGTAATCTGATTATCTGATGAATATAAACATAATTGACAAAATTGTCAATTGATATCAGAACCAAAGAAATTCCCGCCCGCTCAATGATATTGTTATGCGTTTATTGGTTTATTGCTTTGACTTATATGATTATGGCCTGTCATCCGTCATTTTTTCTTCTTTGAATTTATCCAGTCCGATATCTCTGATCCTGTTCAGATTTCCAATGCGATCTGTGTGGAAGATAAAACCAAAGAATCGTGAAATAACATTATATATAGTTTCCTGCATTCTTTAAGATTTTGAAAATCCGCACATTCTGCATATATGGCATATCCTCGTTCCATAGCACATGCCTTCATTTTGCAGTTCCTGTTCATTGGCTTATCACTATGGCAACCCTCTTTATGTACATACCACAATTGCTACAGCAAAACCCGCAGTAGGCAATTATAATATCCTGTCTGTTTTTCTCAGACATATTTACCCCCGTTTTTTTTCCCTCTGTCAGACCCAATTCCTTTAAAAAAAGTCCCTACCTTCTGTTTCTATACCTTCTTGTTCTTACAACTCGTTTTTCAAAATCAGACTGTTTTAAGGATGGATCGATACCGCTATAGCTTATTATATGATATTTTTCTTTGAAATCATGTCCACCACCTGGCGGACATCAGCTAAACATCAGCGTCCTTCAGGATTTTTTATAGCACAATCACACCCATCATTTTTCTTTGCAAGTGAAATTTTTTTAAGGATCAATGATTTGCCGTTGTCAATAAAATCATTTTCAATGTCTTTCTTCGTATATTCAAAGCAAAAGCACACAAAATTATCATTTTTAAACTCGTTTTTTTCTTTGCCACAAGATTCGATCTTAATCATAATTATTTCCTGCCTCCGTTTACTGTGATGAGAGATACATGACTCATCCATGTTCCGCATGATCTGACTGTGACGACGTGGCGTCTGCCTGTCCGCCGGGGGAATCGCAGGCTACGCAGGCGCCTGACCGTACCCCTCACTTTTCAGTCCAAGCCTGTCAATATCTTCAGTTTGTCGTGCGCTCACGACAGTTACGGCGATTCACTTATGTTACGCATATCGTCCTTTTCAGTTCCCAACCGGCCTGTGATGCTGCCTGAGTTGAATTCCCCTCACGGTTCTCTCTTCTGCGCCTTATGGCACAAGGGTTGCATTGTCCTCCGAGTTCTCACACCCAATCGTTGCCAATTACGCATGTCGGAGTAAGAAACTGTCGGCAACACGACAGGTTAAACTTTCATTCCTGGTATTTGTAACAAACCCCTTCCTCATTTTCAATCTCCAACTCGAAATCCTGGCAGTTCAGTTTTTGCCATCTTGTCCTGCTTTCAGTTTTAAAGACAGCTTCTGTTTTTCCTCCATGGCATACGAACTGTTGCATAGCGGTTAAAACTTCAAACACAGTGGATTTTCCGGAGCCGTTTTTCCCCAGAAAAAGATTTATGTTATCAATCTGACAGTCAAAATTCACAAGACACTTGTAGTTGTTTATATAGATACGTTTAAACATGATCCTGCCTTTCCGATCGCTATGAAAAAATTTGTTTGTTTTTATTATTCGATAATGTCAGAAAATTATAATTAATTGTAAAGGTACTTGATTTTAGAGGCTGACGACAGGCTCACCGGAACTTCCAAGAGAAACCCGCCCCGCTGTGTCCGTGCCGCCTGCGGTGAAACCTTTCATAATTTTTCCCGTGATCCGCCACCTGCCGGAAGTCTGCGCCCTTTCGGACTGTGGCATCAGCCGCTGTCCGCCTTATTGCAGGGCAGCATCCGCTTTCTCGTTCGGCTGAACTCACGTCGAAGTCCGACATCCTTTACCCACACGCCTTGCGGCTTCCTTCCTCTGCTTATATTGTTGTTGAATCTTGTATGATATTGTTTGTCTCATTAAACAGCCAATTCAATATATTGAACACTGTTTGCAAACTCATCGTAGCAGATATTTGATTAGAATCTTTGATAAATACCTTACCCTTCTCCAGCTTTCCAAATTCCCACGCCTTACCTGTGGTTACAACGCCGTAACTGGTTTCTGCTCCCTGAGTGGAGGCAGCGTACATTTCAGCTAACGCCTGCGCCCAACCTTCTTCAATTTTTTCTTGTTTTGCTTCCATAATACAAAGTAGCGGCAGTGTCATTCTCCCTGATGGCGTTCTGGCAGCTATCAGATAATCAGGTCTTCCAACCAAGTCGTTAGCAGGATCTACGTTGTACTCCACACAAGGCCAGACATGTAACCTCTCGTACTGATTGTCAACCACATTAAGAATAGGTCTGATAATCATTTCACAGACTGCTACCTCGTTGACAAAATTCATACTGTCATCAAAAGCATTTCTGATTTCTGCCAATTTACTCTCGGATACTTTAATATCCAAGGTGTCAATAAAATGTCCCATCTCAGTTTTTATACCAAACTTATCAGCTACATCTTCAACCTTTTTAAAATTGCTGAACGACATAATAAATCTCCTGTACGCAAAGGGCGTCCATCAGAGCTTCCCTTTAAATGGGCAATACTCTGATCCGCCTGCACAGGCCGTGAGCGTCTGTCTGCGTTCATCTGCGGATCATATCGGAAATCACAAAAACCGTTAGAACCAGAACTGTTTTACAAATAAGGCATTTTCCCTGTCAAACCTGCCGAACTGCCAATCCT
>JAOZLU010000727.1 GCA_029934695.1 Desulfobacterales bacterium
ACCATTTTTTGCATAAGGTGGGTTCCGCTTCGCTTCACCCACCCTACATTATAATGACGTTGCAGGTTCATGAAATGACAGCAGGTGAGCGTCAGCGTCAAGGGTCGCTTCAAGTCCCATTGGAATTGTAATATTAGGCATCCCATGCCCCGCTTCAAACCCTGCAAGTATGGGAATGTCGTTTTCCCTGAAAATATTACCCACAATCCTTAAAATTTCATCCAGCATGCCGCAATCCCTGAAAGAGCCGAGCAAAAGACCTGCAAGCCCTTCAAAGCATCCGGCAAGCTTCATCTGGGTGAGCATTCTGTCTATTTTGTAGCTTGCCTCTCCCCTGTCTTCAAGAAAGAGGATATGCCCCTTAAATCCGGATTCAAAAGGTGTCCCTGAAAGATGGCACAGTGTACAGAGATTCCCACCTGAAACTGGTCCTGAAGCAGACCCTCTTTTGACTGTAATACCATTTTTCGGCTTTATTTCAAGGATGTTGCCTGATGAAAAAGCTGAAACCATGGCCTCTCTTGTTTTTTGATCTGCATCCCCCAAAGTGGTCAGCACCGGTCCGTGAAAGGTGACAAGCCCGCATTTCGTATGCAGTACGGACAAAATTGCCGATATATCACTGAACCCGATGAAAATCTTCGGATTTTTCCGAATAGCTCCGAAATCCAAAAAAGAAAGCATTCGGACAGAGCCAAATCCGCCTCTTGCACAAATGATGGCTTTTATTTTTTTATCAGCAAAAAGTCTGTTCAAAAGATCGGCCCGGTGCCAATCTGACCCGGCAAGATACCCTTTTTTTTTAAAAATATCATCAGGAATATAAGTGCGGAATCCCATTGATTCAAGAACATTTGTGCCACGGCAAAAACTTTCCCTGGCAAACGAACTCGCAGGAGCAGCAATTCCAATGATATCGTCCGGAACAAGACGAGTCGGTATCAAAAATATTTTTTTTCCAATATTATTCATTGACAAAGCAAAATCAGAGTGGTACAAGACAAAAATAGTCGGGGCGTGGCGCAGTCTGGGAGCGCACTTGAATGGGGTTCAAGGGGTCGGAGGTTCAAACCCTCTCGCCCCGACCATATTTTTTTGAATAATCTTTATTGCATCCTCTCAAATCAAATCAAAATCTCATATTTTCAAAAATCACGGTTTTTCAGCTATCCTTAAATTTAAAGATAGCGTCTTTTATCATACCTTAAAGACAGTGTCAATTCAGATTGAATTCGTTTCTTCATTTTCGCTAATCATAGTCAGAACAATCCCACCTAAATAAGCATTTACAATCCTGTTCAAAAAAAGAGACAGCCGCTTTTTAATGTTCTATTTCGGATATAACTCATTTAATATTTTGAATTAATCCCATGAACGGGCACTCGGGTTCAGGATATCCCACCTGATTCTGACTTGAAAATCAGGAACAACATGAATATCATTATAAAAAGTTCGTAGTTCCGCCTTTAGTCGGTGCAACCAGATGATAAAAAAGTTCGTAGTTCCGCCTTTAAGCGGTGGAACACCTAAAAAATAAAGTGGTTGTAAACTTTAACCATGATAAATTCGTCTGTAATGCAGAACGTAAAGGCTTTATTTAGTGGAATGTGTGCCCAATAATGTTTGCAAGCCGCCTTATTAAATTCGGCAGGAGCAGTTCGGGTCTGTCAATCTGAACAAAATGAATTGTGAAAATACTGAATAGGTCCCTGTTTTGCAACACAAAAAAATATCGGTAAATGATTAAAAATGCCAGTATATGAATACACAGCTCTGGATTTAAAAGGTAAGACGGTTTCCGGAATCATTGACGCTGACAGTTCTTCCACAGCCCGTCAAAAGCTCCGAACCTCCAAGATATTTCCTGTATCCATAAAAGAAGCGCATAAAACATCAGCCCAAAAAGAGAGCCAGCCTTCTTTTTCAGCGTTACAGGCCTTTACCCGTGTCAAACCTGCTGAAGTTTCAATGATGACAAGGCAGTTGGCCACGCTGGTTGGCGCGGGTTTCCCACTCGTGTCGGCAGTTGACACACTGATCCCTCAGACCAAGTCTCACGGATTCAAAAAAAGCCTGGCGCATATCAAGGATTCAATTGTGGAAGGAAACAGTTTTGCAGGGTCTTTATCCCTGTATCCCGGGATATTTTCCCCGCTTTACATTAACATGGTTTCCGCCGGTGAATCTTCAGGAACGCTTGAAATCGTTTTGGATCGCCTTGCTGATATCACTGAAAAACAGGAGGCATTAAAAAGTCGGATAACCTCCGCCCTGGCCTATCCTGTTTTAATGTGTTTTATCGGGATGCTTGTCTTATTCTTTCTTCTGACATTTATTGTTCCCCGTATATCTTCGATTTTCATAGACATGGGACAGGCACTTCCGGCTCCGACACAGTTTCTTATCAGCGTGAGTGATTTTTTAAAATCCTACTGGTGGGCCATTTTTATCCTGATCATAGGAATGATCTTTGCCATCCGAAGCATGGGGAAAACAAAGAAAGGACGTTATTTTATGGATAAAATGAACCTGCTTTTGCCGGGCATTGGCACTTTGTCCAAAAAACTGGCTGTGGCCCGATTCACACGAACCCTGGGCTCACTCCTTGAAAACGGCGTTTCCATGCTGTCCGCGCTTGACATTGTAAAAAATATTGTGGGAAATGTTCTGTTATCTGATGCTATTGCGGAAAGCGCAAAAGAAGTCGGAAAGGGACAGGGACTGGGCATATCCCTTTCAGAAAGGGATATATTCCCCAGCCTTTCCATCCAGATGATTCTGGTCGGAGAGAAAACCGGGGAACTGGAAAATATGCTGAACAAGATCGCAGACGTATATGAAAGAGAAGTGGAATCAACCGTGATGAGCATGACATCTCTGCTGGAACCTGTTATGATTCTGGTCATGGGTGTTGCTGTCGGTTTTATCGTTCTTTCAATATGTCTTCCGATTTTTGAAATGAATCAGTTGATAAGATAATTTGCCAACCGTTCCCGCTCGGCTACAACCGGACGGGGTTGCACTGCCGGACGCAACCACTGCCGGACGGGGTTTGCAACCCCGTCCGTAACATTTTACCATGCACTGCCGGACGCTACCCACTGCCGGCAATCGGAACCCCGTCCGGCAATGGTGCAAACCTTGACAAAAAGGAGCGGCCCATGGCATCGGCCTCGCCGATGACATACGCGCATAAGAAAATCCCGGGTTGTAGGGTGGGTGGAGGATTTCGATTTTTTACGCAGTAAA
>JAOZLU010000728.1 GCA_029934695.1 Desulfobacterales bacterium
GGGGATCAAACACATCGGAGAGCGTGTCCAGAGGCTCAAGGGCCAGAATCGGCAGACGGTCGCCGATTAAGTCCATTGTGAGTGCGTTGTAGAGCCGCAACTGGATGAAAGGGTTGGCAAAGCGGCAGATTTCCGCATATTCCCCTCTGTCGTTCACAAGCTCCTTTTTGTCAATCACTCCGTTCAGGTAAAGATAACTGCACCATTCCGCATCAACAGTGAAGCGGATATCCGAATGACTGAACAGTTCCGTGACATGACGCTGATACCCCGATCTGACTTTTTTGATCAGGTTCAGAACCGTATTGTTCCACTCTGAGTAGCAGGCACGGGTGTAAACCTGTTTCCACAGCTTCATGTCAACGGATTTTTTTATCCCGGGATTGTATTTTTCCGTCAGAAGCTCTCCGAACCAGCCCACAAGACCGGGCTGCCCGAGCGTGGACTCATACACTTTTTCAATGACTTCCGGCATGATCCGCTGTCCGCTTTCGTTCTGACACTGCTCAAAAAGCTGACACGTCTCCTCCCTTGTCAGATTCGGCACATGCAGGGATTTCTGAACATTGAAAGGCGATCCCCGTTCGCTTTCCACGCCGAGAACCGCCCGGACACCGATCAGGGCGAGGCTGTGAATGACAAAGCTCTCCCGCTTGAGACACATGTCCCTGAACAGCGTGATCAGGCGGTCAATCACACCGGGGGGAAGGCTGTCGAACTCGTCTATGAAGAGAATGACCGGCTTTTCAAACAGGCCTTTTTCAGTTGAAAACCAGTCAATCCAGTCATCCCAGGTCTTTGGGGCAGGCGGTTCGGTTTTAAATGCCTCTCTCACGATACGGGGCAGCTGCCTGAACATGACTTCGTCAGGGTCATCTTTTTCCATGATAATCCCCTGAACCGACATCATGCCGATTATGAAGCGCTCAGGATACTGCTTTTCAATCTTCTTTGTGACCTGCCGCATGAGCCAGGTCTTGCCGCACTGCCGCGGCGCCCAGATGGTGAAAAAGTGGCCGCCCTTTCCGGGATTGCCTGTCATCTGACTGAAACAGCGTTCAACAAGCTCTGTCCGGGGAACGCAGAAATGCTCCTCGCAGTCCACGGGTCCGTATGAATGAAATTGTCTCATGATTCTGCATCCTTTTTTTTATCTCGGCAGGCAGAAAACCGCATCCGGTATGAACACCTTTCCAAATAAATACGGCAAAAGCCGCTCTGTCCGGATTCCCGCAAGATATCTGATCGGGGTCGCATCGGACACGGCAGGTTTCATTGCAGACACAGGCATCTCTTTCAGCATCTCTCCGTCACGTTTCCCATAAAAAAACCACAGACAGGAATCTGCTTATTTTTATATATTTTTTCTGATTATAACACCTCTTGAGAGGCATGGGAAACGGGCGGATTCTGGAGTAAAACAATTTTTATAACAATTTAAGGAAAAAATTGCAAGAATAAAAATGTGATGATATGCAAAAAAAAACCCGCTCCGGAAATTGAGCAGGGTTTGCTGATGATCACAGGCGATATTATTTCTTCTTGCTTGCCCGCTTGGATGCTTTGAGCGGATTGATCTTTGCCGTTTTTGCGGAAGCTGCTGAGGCAATATGACTGGCCAGGTTGCAATTCCCGCTTTTCCATTTCACTGAAGGCTCAGGACTGGCTGTGCAGAACCAGCCGGATGGAAATTCAACACTGCGATTGCATCCGTCACATTTTTCTGCGATCTCATAGCATATCCCGTCAGTGTAAGAACAGCCTTTTGCGGTCATAAAAAGGCATTCCACACCTTTTCTTATCGTTGTACAGACCATTGACATCACCCCCCTTTGTTTTTTTCTGTTTTTTTTATATAATTGTTTAACAGACTCAAAAAAAAAGCCTGGGAACTTTTATTCCCGACTTTTTTAAAATAGCCTCTGTAAAAGTTCATGAAGAATAAACAGGTAAGCATGGCTTGTCAAGTAAATATTTATAAAATTTTCTGATTATAACGGATTTAGAGGAGCCTTGAACTTAAAAAAACTCGGACGTGATCGTAAATGAACGCAAGACGGACAATATGTGATTGGCTCCGACGAGAAGATTAATCCGCCCCGGGTCGGACAGTTTCAGTTCCCGTAATCCTCGGAACCGGTAAATAATAAGTGTTTCTTCATATTCACCCCGATTTTTTCAATATCTCCCCGGCAAGCAGAAAATAATGGCGTAATGCCCTGAAAATCCTGTTAATATCTGATTTGATAAAAAAGCCGTCAGCATCGAACACAGCCCGGCATGTATTGTCTTTTCCGTTCGGATGAAGCTCCGCAAATCGCCAGGTCTGTCCTTTGACCATCAGACCGTATATCGGATGACGGTGACCGGCATCCTGATTTTTCCTCAAAAGAATCCACATTCCTCCCAATAATTGGGCCATAGCGTCAAAGATTTCCACAGGATTTTTTTCACGTTTGTATTCATGAACACAGAGAAACGGATCTCTCAGCAGTTCGCCCAGCTCATCAGGAGGCCTGCCATAAACCAGATCCGCCACACCTTCAAGATGAATCCTGTCATCTTTGTGGGAAATCGGATATTCAGAACATCTGTCTGCTGAAAAGGGCGGCAATATCTGACCTGCCAAGGTCAGCATCGGCAGGATGACATTTTCCTTCAACTGAACTTCGCTGTATGTTCCGGCCAAGCTGAACACTCTGTCCGGATTCAGGTTGAGAAACTGCCAATGCCTCATCGCATCGCCCGAAGGCGGATAAATATCGCCGATATCAGTCTTCAGATGTTGCAACTGATTCCGCAGGTCTGTGTCACCCAGTCTGGGCATGATCATGCCACAATGCGTTTTCAACATCTTCAGATTAAGATCACTCAGATTTATTTTATTCATCTTTATTTTATTCATCCTGGCCTCCTCTGTTCGGTTTTTGATTTTACGCTTCTGAATGTCCTATAAGAAATCCTTTCTTATCGCTGATCCATGCAGAAGCCAGGGGATTGGCATATTCAGATTCTGTCAGAGCGTCTGTCAGATTCATTCCGCAAAACGGACAATATGTGATCAGTATTGTGAATCTTGACAGTTCCTCTCCCGCATATTCGGCCTCAGCCGGGGATTTATCCCTCGGCTGAGGCCCGTTCCCCAGACAACCCAAGAATGCCAGCACTTCATTCAACCATCCTAATATTATTTCTGATTATAACGGATTCAGGGGAGGCTCCCGCACCTGCCCTCAGACAGATCC
>JAOZLU010000729.1 GCA_029934695.1 Desulfobacterales bacterium
GCCAAATGAAGGATACCTCATTTCCAAACAAAAAGTTGTTGAGAACACCTGATTTTCCGCTTCAACCTTGAATACAAAAATTGTGCCGAGACAGAACTGAAACAGACTTTTGCCAATTTCCTCCCTCGAATTTCTTCGATTCAGTAACATAACAGAATACAGACTTCAACACATTCCTGAAAAATATTGACATTTTTTCTCTGATCAGCCTTTTATTGCCTGAACCCTGATTCAAAGATTTTCAGGATTTCGCTTTCATCATGATTCGGACAATCAACCCTGTTCAACCGTCTAAACCCGCACGTTGTCCTGCAATCTTGTAAATTTTCAGATTTTCACGCTTTCCGACAGCCACGACCATGACACAGAGCAATTTGTCTTCAACGGTATAGACAATGCGGATACGACGTTTGTCCACGTACAGCTTCCGATAACCGGTCAGATCCAGCCCGGCTTTGTTCCCAAGCGGTTTTCCCAACAGCGGCTTTTCCGCAAGCTGCCCGATTTTTTTCAGAACCCTGCTGCGAACACCCTTGTCCAGAGATTTCAGATCAGCATAAACCTCCGGATGATATCTGATCTCATAAGTCATTCCTGTTCTCCCTCAAGCTTCTGCAACATCTCTTCATGGGTGATATACGCCTCATCCGGTGTCTGCTCTCTGTCTCTGACGGTCTTGTAAATCTCCAGATGCTCCAACAGTTCGGAAGCTTCGCAAAGGCGCTCGTATTCGTCAGCACTCATCAGCACTGCTTCCGGTCTGTCGCCACGGACGATTGCGATTCTTTCCCTGCTCCGGTTTCTGATGCTGTTCAGAAATCCGCCGATATTCCCGGCAAGCTCATCTGCCCGGACAAGTTCTTTTTCTGTGTATGTAATCATGGCGTCTCCGATCAGGGATTGCAAATAAGAAACCCGGTTATGTAGTTCTTTCCGGGATACGGATTTTTTATCATCTGACAGCGGACAGCTTATTTTTGCAAAATCCCTTAATTCTTTGTGATTATTGTTGTTATGGTAATTGCCCGATCAAAAATTTCGACCTGTGCGACTATATGCAACTGGCTGAAATTTAATAACCCGACAGATAATCAGAGGGCTTGGAATTTCTTGATTTCCGGGGAATTTGACCGTTTTTGAAAATTATAACCGAATTGTGCCGGAACAGACTTCTGCCAATTTTTCCCTCAGATTTCTGATCTGAATAACATGACAGAATACAGACTTCAACAGCTTCCTGAAAAATATTGGCATTTTTTGATCAGCCTCCTTATTGCCTGAAGCCATGATTCATGGATTTGCAGACTTTCGGTTTCATCATGGCAATCCCATATTCACAGGCAACTCTAAAAATGCGGATCACCGAGAGGCCCGGCAGAGTCCGGGAAGAACACATCCTCTTTCTCAGCGTGAGTGATAATGGTCTGGGTCCACTCAAGGCGTTTTTCCTCCAGTTTGATCTTCAAATTTGCCCAGTCAAAAGCTGTCAGTGCTCCGTCCAGACTGTCTGTCACCCACATCAGTTCCTCTATTCCCGCGTGAAAACCGTACTCCTGGATGCTGCCAAGGCGGCAGAAGAAGACATCCCACAACGCCTCGTCGGAGACATTCCCGGCATCCTCCCCTTCGTGAAGATGCAGATCACGATCCCCGAATACCGGCCGCTGATCCAGTTCCTGAAGAACGGCAAGCACCAGGCGATACGACGACTCCCATGTTCCGCAACGGTCCATATACCGCCGCACAAGTGACGCATGGCTGAGTGCCCGTCTCCCGTCCACGCCCCCGGACATGGCCTGAATGAAAACCCATGACGGTTCTGATTTGCTGTACTGGGCAAGGGCATGATTCAGCGCGTCAAATGCCTTATGCTCCCAGACATATTTCTCACTGTACCTGATCCGGCTCACAGGCTTATGCTCATACAGAAGGGCAATTCCCGGCAGCGACGCAAATTCAGACGCATGTTCGGACACTCCCTCATCAACAACGAACCAGGGCAGATCCTTTCTCTGAAGATACTTGCAGGTGGTTCCGTCCGGCTCCGGCAGCATGGAGTCATGAAGCAGACAGAAGCCCGCCCCCCGACCGATGCTGAGGCTCTGACTGGTGTTATGAACACAGTTTCGGCATGAAAATAGCTGATCCATAACTATACTCCTGTAAAGTAGCTCTGCACTTTTGAAAAGGCTCCTTCTGTTTCAAATGCCCTGTCATTGATAAAAGATTCAAACTGGCCCCATAAGAGAACGAAATAAGCATATTCACTGATGCGGGACAGTTCAAGGAGTTTCAACTGAGCCCAAGCCCCGTTCGCTTCTTTGATGGTTATGTTTCTCTGCTCATGCTGTTGTCAGCTAACTTTGTTTTTTCTTTTAATCCAGTATTCGGGTTTGCGATGGCCGTGTGCAAAAGCAAGAATCCATAAGGTGTCTTCACGGACACTGTTTTTCCGACTCTGAAATCCGGATCACAGTTCTCCGTGGTCGGAGAATAATATTTTAACCTGAAAGTCGGATAAATCGTACACTTTGAGCCAAAAACACATCACTATAATCACTAAGTAGTTGAAAATCCGTACAATTTTTCTTACTTTTTAACATGTGTGTATAAATACATTACGTACACTTTAAAAACAAGAAGAAAAACGTGTTATTTCAAATAAATAGTACTCATGGATTGGTTTAAAATGTACGCTTCATACGACTTTCAGGATTTTAACCTGCCGCCAGATAATCAGACCTCTCAATTTCATGGCTGATAGCTGCTGCAACCAATTTATTGAGTGAAATATTCCTCTTCAATGCTACGAGCGATGCTTTTCTGTGCAGTTCAGGTCTGATTCGGACATTGAACTTGCCCCTGAAAGCTTTTTGCGGTTCTCTGCCGATTTTTTCAGATATTTCAAGATAATGATCAACAGTCTCTTCAAATGTTTTTTTCAGATCAGCAACATTGTCAGCCTCAAAAGTCACAAGATCGTTAATTAATACAATTTCTCCGTAAAGAACCTCATCTTCTGCTGAATAATCTATTTTCCCGTGACAGCCCTTATATTCAAGCAAATTTGCCATATTTCATCACCACCTTTATTCTGTAATTCAGATGAACACAGGGACCCGGATATTCCGAGCATCTGAGATATCCTAAATTAAATCTGAAATTTCTCTCAGTTTTCTTTGAATTTTGCGTACCAGATAAACTTTCAGTTCGTTTCCAGGATGAGGCTTGTGTAAATCTATA
>JAOZLU010000150.1:0-2397 GCA_029934695.1 Desulfobacterales bacterium
CAACAAAAAAGTAGTTTTCGGTAATGATTCTGTAGAAATCAGCATCACCGTAAGGGAATTTTATCATTGTGTTATCCTTTCTGTAAAAGACTGTCAGGTGAATGATGGCTAATGGAAATGAATTTGCTGTATGTATTGTGAAATTGGCAATTTACAATTTACCATTCACCAACACCCATTTAATTTTCATCCCCACAGAATTTTAACAGATTTCAATATATTTTTTTTTTTTGACAAGATCAAGCTTGATTTTTTTATCCGATAATTGGTAATATAGGATTTTGTATGTTATCCGTACATCTTTTCCGGCAATGGCTCAGTCAAATGGGAATTTTCATAGAATCAGTTATTTATCTGCTCATATTGAAAAACTGGCAACCTGACGGTTTTCAGACAGAATATGCTCTGATCTGCCAAAAAATTCAGTGAAACTGAGCCTTTTCCCCAAAAATTAAGAACAAAATTCGGAATGCAAAGTTGCCTTGCGCTCCGGATTGTATATTTTTTTTTCACAAGGACAAAACTATGCTCAGTTATCAGATCGGAATTATTTTTTTCCTGTTCGGCTTATGTATCGGAAGTTTCATAAATGTCTGCATATACAGACTGCCGGAATCAAAATCCATTGTTTATCCGGGTTCATCATGCCCGAAATGCGGTTATGAAATAAAATTTTATGACAATATTCCGATACTCAGTTATTTGTGGCTCAGAGGCAGATGCCGGCAATGCAGTGTGCCAATATCGCCCCGTTATCCGATTGTTGAACTTATATGCGGCCTTTTTGCGGTATGCGCCTTTCTCAGATTCGGCCTTACCATTGAAACGGCTGTTTATTACGCTTTTATTGTTTCCCTGATTGTGATCACCTATATTGATATAGATCATCAGATCATACCATTTATCATAGCTGTCCCCGGAATTCCCATCGGCTTTCTGGCCTCTTTTGTCCTGCCGGATATCACATACACGGATTCCATCTTAGGGATATTGACAGGGGGCGGGAGCCTTTATCTTGTGCTGACATCCTGGAAACTGATTAAAGGATATGAAGGCATGGGATTCGGTGATGTTGAGCTTTTGGCGATGATTGGTGCCTTTATCGGGTGGAAAGGTGTGCTTTTCACAATTTTTGTGGGATCCGCCCTCGGAACTTTGGTGGGCATCACCATCATGCTGGTGACACGCAAAGATTTGAAACTCAAAATTCCCTTTGGTCCGTTTCTGTCCATCGGAGCCATCACTTATCTTTTTATGGGGCCTGAACTGATTTACTGGTATTTTAATCTGCTCAGTTATCAGTGAAGAGGATTTTCCAGAAAATAAAATACCGGAATGTAGGGTGGGTGGAGCGAAGCGGAACCCACCTTGTGCAGAATCAGAGAGTCAGAAACTGGAAATCATATTGTCAAACACGATAAAATCAGATAAATTTTATTTTCAACTTTTTATTTTCAACTTTCAACTTTTTACTTTCAACTTTTCTCCGGAGCCTTTATTATGAAACGCAGATTCATTTCAAAAGACACGCTCAAGCGTATGGCCCCCAGCGAGCTGACGTATGATCTTAAAAAATATAAAAGGCAGGAATTACAAAAAACTGCTGGTTGCAAAGCCTTTTGAGAACGTCTTTTCTGAACAGATGAATACACTGAAAGAGGAGGAAAAATGAACATCAAGTTTTATAACTTGGGAAAAATTAAAGAAACCGAGCTGGATTTGCGGCCTATGACGGTGATCATCGGCCCGAACAACTCGAATAAGACATACATTGCTTATTCGATTTATGCGCTTTGGGAAAATTTGGGTGATCTTCACATACGCTTTAGAAGACTACGGCATTTGCTGGGATACATTGAGCGATGTCTCATCCGATATTCAGCAGAAATATTTTGAAATCTATGAAAAAGAGGAAAAAATTCGTGAAGAAGAGTAAGAATCCTTCTGCCATCTTGAAGCAGAAAGAGAACCGGCTGGACTGGAATACGTTCAATTTTCTGGAGAATCTTTTGATATTCTGCACCATCTCTGCAGGAAGGAAAGTGTTTACATCAACTTTGTTCATCCGAAAACAGATGATTATGCGGTTCTGTTCGCCAAAAACAAAGGGGCTGTGATTGCAGTGAAAGAAGACGGGGACAGCTTTACAGACAGGATTCGGAAGGAACTTAAAAAAATCGGCATCCTGAACAAAATAAGCAGGTTTGATAAAATTAAATAAATCCGGCCTGTGCGGTTACAAAAAATGTAGGGTGGGTGGAGCGAAGCGGAACCCACCTTGTGCAGAATCAGAGAGTCAGAAACTGGAAATCATATTGTCAAACACGATAAAATCAGATAAATTTTATTTTCAACTTTTTATTTTCAACTTTTTATTTTCAACTTTTTATTTTCAAC
>JAOZLU010000150.1:2497-12911 GCA_029934695.1 Desulfobacterales bacterium
TATTTTCAACTTTTTATTTTCAACTTTTTATTTTCAACTTTTTATTTTCAACTTTTTATTTTCAACTTTCAACTTTCAACTTTTCTTCGGAGCCTTTATTATGAAACACAGATTCATTTCAAAAGACACGCTCAAGCGTGTGACCCTCATCATTCCGATCATCATCGCCGTGATTATCGTGAGCAGCCTGGTGCGCGCCCGCAAAGGGCCGGAACGCCTGGAACTCAGGGAAACTGCCCGGGCCGTCCGGGTGATAAAGACCCGGACAGCGGATGTCATCCCCCGGGCCATTGGCTATGGTTATGTGGTCCCCGGGCGGGCATGGCAGGCGGTTGCGGAAGTCAGCGGCAAGGTGACAGAAACCAGTCCCCATTTCAAAAAAGGATCGCTTTGCAGGAAAGGGACCATGCTGATCCGCATTGATCCCACAAAATACAGGCTGACCATTGCTCAGATGGAAGCCAGCATCCAGAGCATCAGAGCGCAACTGGCCGAACTTGACGCCCAGGCCCAAAATTACAGGACCTCGTTGGAAATTGAACAAAAATCGCTTGCATTGAACAAAAAAGAATTGGATCGCCGGAAAAAGCTTTTCACCAAGGATACCATTTCCGCATCCCAATACGATCAGCAACGTCTGAGCTATTACGCCCAACTCACCAAAGTGCAGACCCTGAAAAATTCGCTGAATCTTATTCCCGCGAACCGCAAATCTCTCAAGGCAAATCTTGCGTTAAACGAAGTCAGACTGAAAGATGCCAAGCTTGATCTTGAATACACAACGATCAAAGTGCCGTTTGACTGCCGCATTACCGATGTAAAAGTTGAGATGTCCCAATTTGTCCAGAAAGGCCAGGTCATTGCCTTTGCTGACGGAACAAAAACCTCTGAAATTGCAGCGCAGGTTCCCATGGACAAAATGCGTAATGTGATAAGTGCTGCAAAACACCCGGATTCCATACCCGCCGACAATGTCGGACTGCGGGAGGTGCTCGCCATAACTGCCTCTGTGAGACTGAAAACAGGTGACCTGTCCGCTGAATGGGATGCGCAACTGTCCCGTATTGATGCCACCATTGATCCCCAGACCCGAACCCTCGGCATCATTGTTGTTGTGGAGGAGCCTTATAAAAAAATGATTGTGGGTGTGCGTCCGCCCCTGGTTCGGAATATGTTCTGCGAAGTTGAACTGAGGGGCCGGAGCATTCCGGGAAAAATTGTCATTCCCCGGTCTGCCCTTCATGACGGGCATGTTTATGTGATGAACTCGGAAAACCGTCTGGCCAGAAAGAAGGTCGGGCTTGATTTTCCGCAGACAAATTTTTATGTCCTCAAAAATGGTCTGAACCCGGATGAATGGCTCATTGTCTCCGATCTGATCCCCGCCATTGAGGGGATGCTGCTTGAACCGCATGAGGATAAATCCCTTGGTGATATGCTTGCTGCTGAGGCTGTGGGGGAATCCGAAATTAAATAAGGGCGTGTCCTTTATCTGCACAAATTAGGAATGAGCAGGGATTTTCTGATACCCGATGATCAGGTTTTTTGGGCCTGATTCCGGTACATACCTGTCATTCCTGTGAAAGCAGGAATGACAAGAAAAAACTTGATCATTGAACGACAGGCAAGGATATATACTCACCATGCGTATCACTCTTATGGAATTACAGAATATCGGCCCTTTTGAACATCAGGTTTTTAAATTCAATCCCGTAAAAACCGCCGACAATGCAGAAATCCATATATTCAGCGGTGTCAACGGCAGCGGAAAAAGCACCGTGCTTTATGCCCTGGCAAGCGCGTTTGATCCTTTTTCATCTGTAAGAAAACGATTCCGGTTTGCAGACAGCAGAAGCCGCATCAGAATTCAAAACAGTGATGAACCCGGGGAACTGATATTGCCGCATGATTTAAAGCATATTTCAAGTCCTCAGAAAATCACAACATATCGAAATATCATCAGTAACAATGATTCTGATATTGCACTGGATTTTGCCGTTTTTGCCTATTCCGGTTCCCGGACGCTTTCTAGTGTAAATCTGCAGGCCATACAGGAGGTGCAGGCAAGCCCTCTTTATGATTCGCTTAATTTCCAGAATCCCGTCAATTCGCAGGTTCTGCTCCAGTGGGTCGCCAACACCAAAGCCAAAGCCGCTTTTGCCTCACAGGAGGGAGATCATCGGCGCGCGGAAAGATACAGGGCCTCCCTTGCAAGAACAGAGAATGCCGTCAGCGAGATTGTCGGGCATAATGTCCGCTTCACCTTTCATTATGAGCCGCTGGCAGTGGGAATAAAAATAAATGATGAGGAACTGGAATTCGATGTGCTGCCCGACGGCCTCAAGTCTGTCATTAGCTGGATTGCCGATCTGCTGATGCGTCTGGAGAGAATAAAATGGGCCGATGACCGGGATGTGCCGGACAGAAATTTTATCCTGCTCTTAGATGAGATCGAAATCCATCTTCATCCGGCATGGCAGCGGAAAATCCTCCCGGCTGTGCAGAAGCTGTTTAAAAACGCACAGATTTTTATTGCCACCCACTCGCCTTTTGTTGTGGGTTCGGTGAGTGACGCGTGGGTTTACAGACTGTCGCTTTCAGATGGGAAGGCAACATTGTCGGAAGTCACGGAAGCCGGAGCCGGAAGCAGCTATCCGACAGTGCTGGATGAAATTTTCGGCATTAACGAATATTTTGATGTGGAAACGGAAAGGGATTTTGCACAGTTCTATCAGATCAGAGAGGAGATACTTTCAGGAAACACGGCGCATATCAGTGAGTTTTCGGAACTCGGCCGGAATCTGGCCCTGAAAAGCGTGGAAGTCAGGGACATTGTGGGACGGGAACTGCGTCAGTTGCAGCGAGTCACCGGGAAGGAAATCAGGTTATGATGAAAATGGAAAGAACGCCTCCGCCGGACTTTCTGCGGAAACATTGCAGGGTGTGGGGACGGGAATTTGCAGAAAGGCGGGAAGAAAATCCGAAATACCGGTTTCAATGGAAAAGTTGCGAAGGCAGAAAGGTAAATGAGAAACTGGGAGAGGAATTCGGCAGCCATTGTGCTTTTTGCGACGGTTATCCGCTGGGAGGATTTTCCCATAAAACCATAGAACATTTCAGGCCCAAGTCTCAGTATCCCCGACTGGCATACACCTGGCCGAATCTTTTTCCATGCTGTAATGTCTGTCAGAATGCAAAGGGCGAGAAATTTGACAGAAAGCTTTTAAAGCCGGATACAAAAGACTATCGCTTTGACAGGTATTTTGTCCTGAACTACAAAACCGGCAAAATTGAAGTCAGTCCCTCGGCAGGCCGGACAGAACAGGAACGGGCGGAAATTACGATTGAAATGTACGGGCTGAATAGGTTCGGACGTCCGCGCAGCAGGCTGGTTGAATGGAAGAAATATCAGGGAGTATCAGAAGAAGACCTTTGTATTGATGATTTTTCGTATCGTTTTTTTCTGTAGAAATATAACCCGTTGTAAAGATCATATTAATCGCAGTTAAGATGACAGGAGGGTGATCATGAAAAAAATAGCGAACAATTCCATGATGTTGTCTGTATGTCTGATATTGCTGCTCTGCTTTTACACTGGTACCGGAGCTGCCACGATTCAATATCAGTATGATGCCAACGGCAACCTGATTCAGGGTGACGGTAAACATTTCAGATACAATGATGTATATTCCCTTGTTGCAGAATCCGAACCGCAGATTTGCACGGATTTCAGAGATTTCACAGATTATGTTCACTTCCTGGTCTGTGAAATCTGTTGAATCCGTGGTTCAGACTGCGGATAGTGATTCGTCAGCAAGGCGGTGATTCACGTTGATCTGATCGGCAACAGGGTGTGGGTTCAAGTATGACGGCACAGAGATACGGAAAGATACAGGGATTACCTGAGTGTATGGGATGGATATGCATGGGCAAAAATTCCCGAAATGGTAAGTTGCGAAAAAATAGGTTATAAACTAATCTCCATGAAAAATTTTTTGAAACATATTGAAATAAAAAACTTCAAATCATTAAAAAATACAAGACTTTCTGACTGCAGACGGATAAACCTCCTTATCGGAAGACCCAATGTCGGAAAATCAAACCTGCTGGAAGCGACAGGACTTCTGGGGCTGTCCCATATCCGGTATGACTCAGCTAAGAAACTCACTGATTTTATAAGGCTGGAGAATGAATCCGAGCTGTTTTTTGACGGTGACAGCAGCAGAAAGATACGGATAGAAACCAATGTCGCCAAGTGTATGGTGACGTATTCACCGAATATTGCGGGACATCCTTTCAGTCCGCTGCATATAGAAATTACCACAGACTCAGAATCGGCGCAGGTTTTTATTGTGAACGAACAGCTTAAAGTAAAATCGTTAAAGAAAGGTGATCTGTCATTTGTCAAAAAATACAGTTTTAATCCTGATGCCAAGTACAAAAAAGGGCATTCTTCCTTTCTGATTCCGCCTTATGGGAAAAATCTTCTCAATATTATTCCGAACAGGCAGAGGCTGAAAGAAGAATTATCTGATATTTTCAATGAATACGGACTTACCATTGTTTTTGACAAAGCAAGCCAGTCTCTCAGGGTAATGAAGAAAGAAGAACGTGACAATATTTTTCTGTTACCATACAGTTCTGTAGCGGATACATTGCAAAGAATTATTTTTTTTAAGACAGCCATTGCATCGAACAGCGATTCTGTCATCTTACTTGAAGAACCCGAGGCCCATTCATTTCCACCATATATTGTTCATATTACGCAGGAAATCATTCAGTCACAAAGCAATCAGTTTTTCATCTCCACGCACAGTCCCTACGTCGTAAATGATTTCCTGGAAAATTGCAGAGAGGAGCTGTCAATTTTTATGGCCGACTTCAAAGAGGGTGAGACAATTATAAAAAAACTGTCTCGGGAGGAATTGGATGAAGCATATCAGTACGGAGTGGATTTGTTTATGAATAATGAACGCTATTTATAACCTGTGGCGATGGGGACGTGGGTTCAGACACAGTTTGAAAAATAGTGCTGCTTTCATCAAACATCGAACAATGCCTATGAATACAGATTTATCTATATTGCCCGAATGTTATGTTGATACCAATCTCATAGAGACCCTGGCTCCTCCGCAAAAGGGATATAACCATCAGAAAGGCTGCGGGACAGTCGCCCGGAGGATGCAGGGAAAATTGAAAGACAGCTTCGCTGTGGGGATTCTTGACAAAGACAAAAAAGAGATCAGGTATCTGAGAGAATTTGATCTGAAAATAGACACAGACGGATTGCAGTTATATCGTCATCGTAATATGAACAAGCACCATTACCTGATCTTTATCAAACCCGCAGTTGAACAGTGGATGATTGGAAACGCTGAAGAAACGGGCATTTCCCTGCAAAATTATGGTCTGCCCGAAACTATGGAAGCACTTAAAAAAATCACAAAAAAGCAGACAACCAAGAATGATGTCCGCTTTAAAAGGCTTTTCAGAGATTTGAAGAAAAGCAATGCGACAAAGATCAATACATTGGCCGAATGGATAAGATATCTGAGACAGAATGCTTATGCATCGGATGTAAATGAGTTAAGTCAGAAAACACGTTGTAATCGGAGGAACCGCCATGAATAACTATCGTTTCAAACAGATCATCATCCTATTCTCATTAACCCTGTTCAGTGTTTTGGCAATCCACGCGGAAGACACCTCGCCGGTTGCACCCAATTACAAATTTTCCGGCGTAAAAGCTCCTGAAAGCCCGTACAAAAACACCTGGAGCGCATTTCAGACCAACCTCTTTTCCGGGAGTTTCTCGTATCAGTACAATATCATTGTACCGCCCGGAACAAACGGACTTCAGCCGAAAATCACCCTTTCCCACAACAGCCACTCCGCAAGGGGCAAATCCGGCTGGGCCGGTTCAGGATGGGAGATTCCGCTCAATTATATCCAACGGGACATCGGATACACTCGCAAAGACACATCAATGATCTGGTCTGCCAAAGCAGCATCAGGGAAGAAATCGGACCATACGATTTAGTATCATTACGAAATGAGATAAGAAAGGTTTTTTTTCAGCGATCTGGCAAAATCCTTTCTTATCGCCAATCCGTGCAACAAGGAGGAGAATATGGAATTTTTGCTTACAAAAATAAGGATGATATATGAGTTCCTTCTTTTTAATCCCAAATCATCCACAACATCGACAGTCCTTTTGTTTATTGTCATTCTTATCGCCTATTTTGTCAACCGGAAACGGGACGCAACAGGCCAGGTTTCTTTTGTTGACAGAACCAAAAGCGGCATCATCGGCATCCGTGTGTATGAAATAAATGAAGGGCAAAGGAAAAGGAGCTGGTTATTTCCGTTGTGGATACCGGAGAAAGAATTGTTGTTAAATGTCAAAATACTGTTGCCAAAAGGCGAGTATGACATCAATGCATATTGGAGAGCAGAAGTCTCCCGATACATGAAGGAAGGGCTGTTTACCGCACGCCCCATTGAAAGGGAGAAGGAATACAGCCTGTCAGGTTTTGGCAGATTCAAAATTGCCAAGGATACCCCAGTTGAATTTAAGCTGACCGCTTCAGATAAAAAAATGCAGATTGACTCGCCGGACAAATCCGCATTGGAAGCCGATCCTGCAAAGAAACCGTTTCCTCTGGCCATTTCCGATCCCTCATTCAAAAAGCTTGCCGCCAAATTTGAAAAGTTGAATCAAAGCGGGAACTGGGTGCTGTCCATCATTGACGACCGTATTGTCACAAATCTTGAAAATGAAATCAGGGTGATTCATCAAAAACTGGACGGGGGCATCATAAAAAACCAGGAACTGAAATCTGATTTGGATCAGGTGGTCAGAAAATTGAAGACGCTTCAGAAAGACAGTGGTTCCAAAAAGGACGCAAAGAAACGCAAGCCAAAAGTGTAAAGTGGAAAAGCACTGGTTATAACGGATACGGGGAGGGTACAACCTGCTGAAATTACTGAGCCAGATGCTGGCAGTTCCGCCCAATACGGGCTGCCTGATCTGGAAGCCGGGCATAAATGTGCCTGCTTTTATCCTCTGCGCCTTTCTCTCTGTGTTCTTTGTGGCTTTGTGTGAGGTATCGCTTTGAAATGGCAGCCTCTCCGCATCTGTTATAATCAGAAAAAGCAGAACGTGAAAAGTTGAAAGTCGGCACCAATAATCTCTCGGGATTCAACGATCCGGCAAGCACATTTTCGATCCGGAACACCAAAAATATTAGGAGGACTTATGATCCGTTTTTTCGCAAATCACCCCACAGTTGCAAATCTTCTGATGCTCATTTTCATCGTCATGGGCATCTCCAGCATTTCTTCCCTTCGCAGGGAAACATTTCCCGAATTTTCCGCTGATCAGCTGGAAGTCCGGGTACTCTATCCCGGCGCGACCGCCGAGGAAATTGAGGAAGCAGTATGCCGACGTATTGAGGACGCTGTTGACGGCGTAAATTATGTGGAAGAAGTTCGCTCAGACGCGCAGGAAGGACTTGGGAAAGTTGTTGTTGAAATGCAGGACGGAAAAGACTTTTCAGCATTTATCAAGGACATCGAAACAGAAATTGACGCGATTGACGATTTTCCTGAACATGCTGAAGAGCCGGTCATCACGGAACTTGGCCGGACCGACAAGGTGATCTCGCTGGCAGTGACAGGCCCCATGTCAGCACCGGATCTGAAAGCCTATTGTGAAGAACTGAAAGACCGCCTCAGAACCCGGGCCGGAATTTCGCTGGTCACGATTCGCGGCTTTTCCGATCATCATATCCGTATTCAGATCCCTGCACACACCCTGATGCAGTATGGCCTTTCCATGAGAGATATCGCTGACACCATTTCCCGGCAGAGTGTGGACATGCCTTCCGGGACTCTTGAAACCTCAGCCCGGGAAATTCTCATTCGTTTTAATGATGAGCGCAAAACACCCAAAGCATTCGAGGACCTTGTGGTGGTGACAGGCAAAAGCGGCGCGGAAATTCGCCTGGGCGACATCGCAAAGATACAAGATATGTTTGAAAATGAGGAGGATAAGATCATCTTTAACGGACAACGTGCCGGCCTGTTGGAGATCACCAAGACAAAATCGGAAGACGCTCTCAATGTGGTTGACAATTTCAAAGCCTTTCTTGAAACAGAGGAAAAGATCAAACCGCCTTCGGTTCAACTCATCCAGACTCAGGATGTTTCCTCCATTGTGCGGGATCGTCTGCTTCTTCTGGTCAGAAACGGTTGGCAGGGATTAATCCTGGTGTTTCTGACCCTGTGGCTTTTTTTCAGTTTCCGGTTTTCTTTCTGGGTGGTGATGGGGCTGCCGATTTCCTTCCTCGGTGCCTTGTTCTTTCTGCCACCGATCAATTATTCCTTAAATATGCTGACCATGGTCGGTCTGCTCATCGCCCTGGGGCTGCTCATGGATGATGCCATTGTGATTTCCGAAAATGTGGCCACGCATCTCAGGAACGGCAAATCTTCGCTGCACGCAGTAATTCACGGAACTGACGAAGTCAAAACCGGCGTAATCTCCTCATTCATAACAACAGTGTGCGTGTTCGGGCCGATATCATTCCTTGATGGATCCATCGGCAAAATACTGAAGGTCATGCCTGTGGTGCTGATTCTGGTGCTGACAGTCAGTCTGGTCGAAGCCTTCTGCATCCTGCCGCGCCATCTGGCCCATTCCCTGAGACATTATGATATCAAAAAAGAGGGGCGATTCAGACGCGGCTTTAACGCTGCAATCGAATGGGTGCGGGAAAACATCCTGGGCTGTCTTGTGGATTTTGCTGTGAGTTGGCGATATTTTCTTGTGGGGCTGACCATTGCAGCGTTTATCCTTTCAGTGGGTATGATTGCCTCGGGCCGGTTGAAGTTTCAGGCGTTTCCCGATATTGACGGAGATGTCATTCAGACCCGCATCCTCCTGCCCCAGGGGACGTTGCTGACGCGTACCGAGGCGGTGGTGAAACGCATCACCGACGCGATTGAGGAGGTGAATAAGGAGTTCACGCCGAGGCAGCCCGGGGGGAAGCCCCTGGTGCAAAGCGTTTTTGTGCAGTACAATACAAATACAGACGCAAATGAACAAGGGCCGCATGTCGCCACCGTCACCGCTGATCTCTTAAAAGCAGAAGCCAGAAATGCACGAATTGATGATGTTCTGAACCGATGGAGGGAGAAGACCGGGGATATTCCGGATGTGATTTCCATAAAATTTGCCGAGTCGAGCATCGGACCTGCAGGACATCCCATTGAAATACGTCTGAAAGGGGATGATCTTGAAGTATTAAAACAGGCATCGCTGGAAATGCAGGCATGGTTCAAGTCCTATAAGGGCGTTTTTGATCTTTCTGACGATCTTCGCCCCGGAAAGCCTGAAATTCTCATCCGTATGAGGAAGGGTGCGGCCGCACTGGGACTGAATGCGAGAATGATTGCGGATCAGTTGCGAACCGCTTATTATGGCAGCACGGTGAGCGAGATTCAGGTCGGCACGGAATCATACAAGATTAACGTGCGCCTTGCGGATGAGGATAAGAACAGCCTTGCGGATCTGGCGTATTTTCACGTCACGCTGCCGGACGGCAAGCTGGTTCCCATCGGTTCCGTGGCTGTGCTGGACACAGGTCGGGGATATGCCCGCATTGCAAGCGTTGACGGCCAGCGGACAGTGACCATCCAGGGAGATATTGATTCCCAGATGGTCAATGCTGCTGAACTCATCAATAAACTCAAAGAAAATTTTCTCCCGGATTTCACAGGCAGATATCCTGAAATACGCGTAGTTGTGGAAGGTGAATCCAAAGAATCGGGAAAGACAACTGATTCCATGCGCCGCGGCTTTATCATCGGGCTTATCGGTATTTTCATCCTGCTCAGTTTCCAGTTTCGCAGTTATGTCGAGCCGCTCATCGTGATGGTCGCTATTCCCTTTGCCCTGATCGGAGTGATCTGGGGACATCTTCTCATGGGCCTCCAACTCTGTATGCCGAGTATGATGGGATTCATCTCACTGGCAGGCATTGTCGTCAATGATTCAATACTCCTTGTGGAGTTCATCAAAATGCGCCGTCGCGAGGGGCTGTCAATTCATGAGGCTGTTCGACGAGCCAGCCGTGAACGGTTCCGGGCGGTCATGCTCACGTCGCTGACCACCATTGCCGGACTGCTGCCCCTGCTCTCGGAGAAAAGCCTCCAGGCGCAGATTCTGATCCCGCTCGCGGTGAGCATTGTTTTTGGCATGATGGCCTCGACGTTTCTGGTGCTGATTGTTATTCCGTCACTGTATGCGATTTTCGGAGATTTGGGACTGACCGAAGAAAAACAATGACAATATTGGAAAGAAATCTTGATGTTCGATGTTTGATGTTTGATGTTTGATGTTTGATGTTTG
>JAOZLU010000151.1:0-8816 GCA_029934695.1 Desulfobacterales bacterium
GGAAAAAAGGAATCAATAACGGTTCCGCAGTCTTTCTCCGTTGCCAGTTTGCAGACCAGTTCTCCCAGGGCCAAGTCAAGCACCCCCATCCCGAAAGGGCTGAATATGGCAATCTTGCCGCCCTGTCGCGGTGGGGCTTCTCCGTTGAAAATATCGCCAAGTGTGCATCGGATAAAATTTCGGTTTCCGATCTGCTGCTCCGCGAGATGAACCGATGTCTGCGCGCGGCAGACATGATCAATGTCATCCACAATATTATCCGCGGTTAGAATAATCTCCGGCGACAGATCCCGCAAAGACGTATGGAGAATAATGCTGTCAGAACGGCACTCGGAAATATCAGAGATATGCGGCTTTATTGCTGTTGTTGCAAACGCGGTGACAGATGCCTTTTGAAACACAATATTGGGCGATTCGACGATTTCAAGGTTCAGCTTTTCGGACAACTGCTGACATTTTCCCCGAAACTGTTCAGCCCTTTCCCTGTTCAAGTCATAAATGAACACGCTCTCAATTTCCGGACGAGCTGCGAAAAGAAAGCGAAATGTTTCGTGGTTGATCAGTCCGCAACCGATCATACCGACCGTTGACAATGGTTTGTCGCCCCGCAGACAGTCTCCTGCAAGGGCCGCACTGGCCGCGGTCCGGCTCGAACTGATAACAGAACTTTCCAGAAATGCTTTGGGACGCCCGGTGTCCAATGAGTTAAGTATGAGAACTGCGGATGCCCGTTCCATATTTTTTTCCAAATTACCCGGAAAGGAAGATATCCATTTGATCCCCGCTGTACTAAATTCGCCGCCCAGATACGCGGGCAGAGCAATGATGCGGTTTTTTTCGCTATCCGGAAAGCGCAGGAAACTGGAATGCGGCAGCATGCTGTCGCCCTTCGCATGAATCTGGGAAGCTGTTTTTACTGCTTCCATAATTTCCGCCTCACGCCCCTTAAACAGTGCTACAATTTCATCCCCTTTCAGAAGAAGTATGCCGTCATTTTCCATTGTTCTGATTCCTTTATGATTTGACAATTTTCAATCCCTGACCTCTGACCTCTATCCTCTATCCTCTGTCCAGAGATGAAAGACATCTCCGAAATGTTCCCGTACCCATTCGTCTGAATAAATCGTATCCATATATCGCTCTCCGCTGTCCGGGAAAATAGCCACGCAGTTTGCATCACGAGGTATTTCGTATGCTTTCTTTTCAATGGCCGTGATCACGCCGCCGGATGATCCTCCTGCCAATACCGCCTCCCGGTGAAGCAGTCGCCGGCATCCGGTGACACAGTCCAGATCAGATACATGAACATACTCATCTTCCAAACCTTCGCAGAACAGTTCCGGGAGCCGCGCCGCACCGTGTCCCGGAATAAGACGTTTGCATTTGGCAGTGCTGCCGTAAATGATACTTCCCAACGCGTCAATTGCAATGATTTTTGTGCTGAGATTGTTGTCCTTTACATATTCGGAACATCCCCGGAGCGTTCCGCAGGTACTCACAGCACAGAACAGATAGTCAAGCTTTCCGTCAAGGGCCGTGAGAATCTCTTCCATGGTCTGATAATGCGCCCTCGCGTTGTTCGGGTTCGCGTACTGATTTGTCCAACAGCTGTTCGGAATGGATTCCAGCAACGCGTGTACCCGTTTGATACGGGCTGGCAGAAATTCACAGGTCTTGGGATCCGGTTCTGTCACGATATCAATTTCCGCACCATAAGCTTTCAGAATATTGATGTTCTGTTCTGTCGTCTTGGGATCAACAACACAGATAAAATGCAGTCCCAGAAACCTGCAAGCCTGCGCAAGTCCGATCCCCAGATTACCAGAACTGGACTCGATAATTGTGGTCCCAAGTCTGATATCACCGCATTCCATGGCCTTTTTGAGCATATTGAAGGCAGTGCGATCCTTGATGCTGCCTCCGGGATTAGACATCTCCAACTTTCCAAAAAGTCGGAAGGAAGCGTCCTTAATGACGCGTTCCAACTCCACCAAAGGCGTGTCGCCGACTGTCGCCAGGATGCCCCTGTTCAGCATCGAAGCCAGTCCCTCGATCTCACGCCTGACCGGATGAATAGAGAAAAGGTTCATTTTGCTCCCCCTGATAAGTTGCGGTTTGTGGTTTGCGAGTCGCTGTCAACTGCTCCGAAATTCTCGCCAAATTTGCCGATATGTTTTTCCAATGTTTGTTCAAAAATTTTTTCCTGTTCGCTGGTCAGATATGCTTTTGCGTTGCCGATTTCTCCTTTCCTGAGAAACGAATTCTGCTGATAGCCTTTTTCCCATATCATTGCTGTTATGTGATCAAACTTGCTTTCATGTTTCTTCATAAATGCAAAACTGCATCTTTCCAGAATTTCGGGAAATCGCTCCGGCGGGATATCAAATCCGCAAAAATGAATGATTCTTTGGATGCAGTTTTCAGTATCCTGAATCAGATTTTCGTATTCCAGAAACAGGATATTCGGATCATCCTGATGCTCCCGCCATCCGGCAACATGCTCAAACCATGATCCGAACTGGACTTTTCCGCGCATGAACAGGTCAAAGAACTCTGAAAATTTTCCCTTAAAAGCAAGATGCGACTTGTAAAAATGAAAGAAGGAAACTGCCACATCCCTGCCGTTTCGCACAATATAGATATACTTGCAAGGCCCTTTGGGAATCCATTTGTGAGATAAATGGGTTTTAAAAATGCGCGGAGAGGGAAGCGATTCAATATCCTCACCGCTCATCACATTGAAGGAAATCACGCGCTCAAACCACGGCACAACCTGGCTTATATGCGGAAAATCCATGTTCCCGTCAGTTGCCAGTTGGTAAAGAATCATCTGCATCCATGTTGTCCCGGATCTGGGATATGTGACAATGAAAATATCATCTGCCCGGGGAACGAAATCAAGCCGGCCGATTCTGAAAAGATTCATAAACTGAACTGTTTCGGTCAGTATGTCAATGGTTCCGTTCAGCACCTTGGCGCACCCTTTCAGGCAGGGAGAAAATATTTTCCGGAGTAACGGAAAAAGCCTTTCATTCCGAGATTTCATGTTTCGAGTTTCCATTCTGCTCGCATGGTTTCAAATGTCTGGATATGCAAGGGAGCTTTTGCATGATGATTTAATTCCCGTCCTTTATCGCAGTTTGCGTTCTTAATACATCCAACTGCTGTGACATGAGTTCCGACATGACCCGAATCTGTTCAGACATAACGCGCTCAAGCACATCAGGGGATTGCTCACTCACCAGCGGTTCACTCTTCGCCATTGGTCGTGCATTGTCCGTAGCATCTTGTCCACCAAGAGTTTCCAGTTTCGAGTCTCCAGTTTCAAGCTTTGAATTCCCAGTTTCCACCCAAAACCTCTGCCGTTGAAACGGATATGTGGGCAGCGTGACTTTTTGGCGTGAATAGTTCCGGTCAAAGCCGGACCAGTCCGCGGGGACCCCGTGAACGTACAATATCCCCAGACTTTCGAGCAACTGCTCCCAATCCGACTGCTTGGGGCTTAAACTGGGAAGCCATTGCACGGGGGTATCCATATCCGCTCCGAATCCCTCTGGCAGACATTGATCCAATCCCAGTAAAACCGGCTCCGGCCCTATCTCCACAAACAATTCGTATCCCTGCTCATGGAGCATTTTCATGCTCTCTGCAAATCTGACAGGCTGACGTATATGGCGGCACCAATAGGCAGTTGCTGTGACTTCATCTGTCACGAATCCGCCTGTGACATTGGAAATTAGTCGCATCCTCGGGGGATGCAGTGTCATGGAATCCAATGTCTTTGAAAAAGCGTCCAGCATCGGTTCTGTCAGCGGCGAATGAAATGCGCGGGAGATATTCACTTTTATTGTGCGGATTCTCTGATCTTTTAAATCTTCTTCTAACGCCTGAATCGCCTGTTTCGCACCTGAAATTAAAATAATCTCCGGGCCGTTGACTGCCGCGACCGAGACATCTTGGGCATACGGTTTAATGGCTTCAATGATCCGAGCTTCGTCAGTAAAAGCCGTTATCATTTCGCCCTGGGGAGAGAGTTCCTGCATGAGGCGGGCGCGTTCCACAATCAGCTTCAGGCCGTCTTCCATGGTGAACACGCCTGCAACACACGCGGCAATGTATTCCCCCAGGCTGTGTCCCATCACCACATCCGGGAGCACGCCCCAGGATTTCCATAACTCGGCAAGGGCATATTCCAGCGCAAACAACGCAGGTTGAGCATACTCGGTTTCATCCAGCATGCCCCGATCCTCAGGTTGCAGATTACGGATGGCAAGCTGTGTTTGTGACTCTGAAGTTTGAACGCCTGCGCCCCCGTCATACAAGACTTCAAGCAGAGATTTCTCCTGATAAGGGCTCAGGCCCGTCTGACTCAGATAGGCATCGCAACGGTCAAGTATCTCCCGGAACACAGGCTGGGTTTCGTACAACTGCTGTCCCATGCCAGCATATTGTGCGCCCTGACCGGTAAAGAGAAAAACAACCTTTGATTTTTTCGCGGCAACATGTCCTTTAAATACACCCGCGCACCGTTCATCCGAAGAGAAAGCCGTCAGCCTCTCCCGCGCCTGTTCCCGCGATTCCGCGAGTACGCCCAGCCGGTGATTGAAATGCGTTCGTCCTGTATTGGCACTCAAGCAGACATCTCCCATATTTATATCCTGATGTTCCGCGAGATATTCCGCATACAGATCCGCCAGCGACTTCAATGCCTCGTCAGTTTTGGCGGACAACGCCAGCAAATGCAAAGGCCGCTCAAATTCCGAGTTTCCCATTACCACTTGCCCCTCACCCCTTGCCACCCTCGGCCTTTCCTCAATCACAACATGGGCATTGGTTCCGCCGAAACTGAAGGCGCTGATGCCTGCAAATCGGGGGTTGTCTTCCAAAGGCCAGGGGATTTGTTCGACAGGCACTTTCACTGGGAATTCATTCCAGGGAATATGCGGATTCGGCGTTTTGAAATGCAGATGAGGCGGAATTTCTTCATTTTGGAGAGAAAGCACCACCTTGAGCAGACTCGCCATTCCAGCACCCGCTTCAAGATGCCCCATGTTGGTTTTCACCGAACCGATGATCAGAGGATCATCCTGAGGACGATTTTTGCCGAACACGGCACTGAGTGCGCCGACTTCTATGGGATCTCCCAGGGATGTCCCAGTGCCGTGCGCTTCGATATAGCGGACCTGAGACGGATTCACGTTTCCGCTTGCCAATGCTTGTCGGATGACTCTTTCCTGGGCCGGGCCGCTGGGAACGGTCAGTCCGCCGCTGGGTCCGTCATGGTTCACGGCTGAACCTCGAACCAATGCGAGGATGTTGTCTCCATGAGCGAGCGCATCTGAGAGGCGTTTCAGAGCGACGACACCGCAGCCTTCTCCCCTCACATATCCGTCCGCTGAAGCGTCAAAGGTTTTGGAGCGTCCGTCAGAAGCCATGAGATTGGCTTTGGAAAAACTGATCGTGACCTCCGGGGCCAGCATGAGGTTCACTCCGCCGGTCAAAGCCATATCGCATTCTTTCCGACGCAGGCTGTGACATGCGAGATGCAACGCGACCAGAGCCGATGAACAGGCTGTGTCCAGCGCGAAACTCGGACCCGTTAATTTCAGAAAATAGGAAAGTCGTCCCGCGGCCAGTCCCACCGTATTGCCAGTTCCGAAATACGCGTCAATATTGTCCGGATTGCCAGACTGAAGCAGGCGGGAACCGTAGTCCAGGCTCATCATTCCCATAAATACGCCTGTTGAACTGCCGACCAGCTTATCCGGAGGCAGATTGGCATTTTCCAGGGCTTCCCATGTAACTTCCATCAATAATCGCTGTTGCGGATCAAGGCTGGCAAGTTCCATGGGGGAGATGCCGAAAAAATACGCGTCAAACATATCTGTCGGCTCCTCCAGAAATCCGCCCCATCGGGTGTTCATCTTTCCGGGTACGTCCATGTCCGGGTCATAATAGGCATCAATATCCCATCGCTCCCGCGGCACTTCTTTGACGGCATTCACGCCGTTGTGTAAGAGATCCCAAAATGCCTGGGGACTGTCCGCACCTCCGGGAAAGCGGCATGCCATGCCAATAATTGCAATGGGTTCTGTATTTGCATCCTCAATGGCGTCAAGCTTTGCCCGCATCTCCCTGAGTCCGTAAAGGGCACGTTGCAACGGCGTTAATTCATCAATTCTTTTGGAAATGTCGTCCATCTAATTTCTCCCGTATAACAAAGCATTCAGCTCCTCATCAATAGCCGCGTTTAATTTGTCTTCTGAAAGACTCTCGACCTCTGACAGGATTTCAGACTGAATATCGGTATCTTTTGCAGTTTTTTCAGATACATCCGTGGAAAGGACTTCTTTTGTCAGATAATCCGTGAGCGCGTCAACGGTGGGGTAGTCAAATAACAGGGTGGACCGAAGGGAATGCCCCACGTCTGTTTCAAGCAGATCTTTTAATTCAACCGCCATCAGAGAATCCATTCCTATTTCAAACAGGCTTTGGCTGAATTCTATATCCTCAGCAGAATTTAATCCCAAAATCTTTGCCACCTGAGAAGGGATATGTTTGGCCAGCAGTTCCTGTCGCGCTTCAGGCGGTGCTGCCTCCAACTGCCTGAGAAACTGGGACTGCCGGGCTGGGACCTTCTCCAAAACTGAATAAGATTGACTGAACGCTTCAAAAAACAGCGGCATATCCTGAGAAAACTGTCTCAGGAATTTCGGCCAGTTCACCTGAAAAACGCCTATTCGTGCGATGTTCTGCTGGAAAAGCCGGGCAAATATCTCCACGCCTTTTTCCGGGGCAAGGGTATTCACACCTCGTGCGCTCCAACGCACCTGATCGCGGCCACTCACGCTGGCAGCCATTCCGGTTTGATCCCACGGGCCCCAGTTGATGCTCAGTCCTGGCAGGCCCGTTGCCCGACGGTGATATGCCAGGGCATCGAGAAACGCATTGGCCGCGGCATAGTTCCCCTGAGCCGGTGATCCGAACAAAGAGGCAATGGAGGAGAAACAGACAAAAAAATCAAGGGGCATGTCCCGGGTCAATATGTGCAGATGCCAGGCTCCTTCTGCTTTCGGAGCCATCACTTTTTGAAACCGCTCCCAGTTCTGCTGTATCAGAACGCCGTCATCAAGAACACCGGCCGCGTGGATAATGCCCCGCAACTGGGGCATGGACACTTTTATTTTCTCAAACGCCTGGGTCACGTCTTTCTCGTTTGAGACATCCGCACTGAGTACAAGGACATCTGCCCCGGTCTCTCTCATCTGTGCGATGGCTCCCGCATTCTCGTCTGACGCTCCCCCGCGGCTCATCAGGATGAGGTGTTTCGCACCCTGTTTCACTAATTGAGAAGCAACCATGAGTCCCAATGCTCCGGTTCCGCCGGTAATCAGATAGCTGCTGTCAGGTCTGAGACGTGTTGAACTTTTAACATTTAATTCTGAACTTTGAACGAACCGGGCGACATATCGGACACCCTCCCGCCATGCAATCTGGGATTCTTCATCCGGAATCCGTATTTCTTCAAATAATGACTGAATCTCATTATCTCTGTCTGCTGAAGGATCCAAATCAACTCGGACACAATGGAGTTCAGGATGCTCCAGCGAGATAACCTGTCCCAGTCCCCACAATGGCGACTGATGCACCTGTAATGGAGGGGATGAGGGGCCAATGGCCTGCGCGCCTTGGGTGATCAGCCATAGGCGGGGATATTCAGACCACCGGGTCTGGGCCATGGCCTGAATCAGATGGAGTGAGGATTGAAGACTGACAGTTGAAGATTGGGTTTCGTCAAGGCCCCACAGATGAATAATTCCTCGAAATTGACTGCCATCCTGCATTCCGCATTCTTGGAGTAATCGTTGGAAATCTCTAAGTTCTGCCGGGTTAATGAGGTAATGTGCATCATCGGACACTTCATAAGCTTGGCTGGGAAACACCATCACGCAATGTTCTCCCTGCACTTTCAAACGGTCTGCCAATCTTTCCCCAAAGCCTTTTTTGTCTGCAAAAATCAGCCAGCTACCCGGTTCAGACTTGCCCTGAGCTTGTCGAAGCGGGCCCTGAGCCTGTCGAAGGGGCTTCCATATAATTTCGTAAAACTCGTCCGATTCTTTCCGAAGTCCGTGCATCAGCGTTTCCCGGCTCGTTTTTCTGAACTCAAAGTCTGTCACTTCTGCGATCATCTGTCCAAGATCGTCAAAAAAAGATATGTTTCCGGAAATGCCCTGATTTTCTGAATTCCCGGTTGAATCTTCAATGCGGACATGGCCCCATAATCGCCCACCCGGCTCAGGGCGTTTGTAAAACTCGAACTTCGCCATACGAAACGGCATATAACTGTATTCGTGTTCAGAAGATTCATCTGTATCGGCTTTCCCGAAACTGCCCAGCACTTGGAAACACGCGTCAAGCAGGCCCGGATACAGTTGATAATCCCGAACATCGTCGGGCAACTGAGACGGCTGTTCTATACAGCACAGGGCTTCATTCTCATTCCGCCATACATTTCTCACCCATTGGAATGAAGGGCCCCAGGCATATCCGACCTCCTGAAGAGCGGCATAAAATTCCGGACCGGATATGACATCGGCGCATCTCGCTTTCACCGCTTCTGCATTGTCTGTCTGCAAAGGTGCGTCTGCGAATAACAGCCGAACTTTTCCGCTGCTGTGCAATATCCATGAATCAGCCCTGCTCTCCTCTTCTCCTTCCCGGATACTGACGATCTGAAAGGAAAATGCTTTATTTTCAAGAGGTGTCAGAATTACCTGAAGCGTCCGAACCTCATCACTGGAAAGGGTGATTGCACG
>JAOZLU010000151.1:8916-12900 GCA_029934695.1 Desulfobacterales bacterium
TGAAACGGATATGTGGGCAGATGAATGAGATGCCGTGAATATTCCCGGTTAAAGCTGGTCCAGTCAACATCCGCACCGCGGACGTATAATTCCCCCAGGCTTTGGAGCAGTTGGTGCCAATCCGAGCGTTTCGGACGCAGACCCGGAAGCCAGACCCCCACGTTTTTCGGCAGACAGAGACGCCCCATTCCCAGCAGCACCGGTTTCGGACCGATCTCCAAAAAAATCTCATATCCTTTCTGATGAAGGGTTTCCATGGAGGCAGAAAATCTCACTCGCTGTCGCACATGCTTTATCCAGTATTCCGGGGTTGCCATGTCAGATGAGGCAAGTTCCCCGGTGACATTTGAAATCAGGTTGATTCGCGGGGGACGAAGCGACACGGAATCCAGCGTTTTGGCAAAATCCGTCAGCATCGGCTCCATAAGCGGAGAATGAAATGCGTGGGAAACTTCCAGCTTTTTGACCTTGATCCCCTCATTTTTCAAAGTGTCCGCAACAGACAGCACTGCATCGCGTCTGCCGGAAATCACAATACTCCGAGGCCCGTTACTCGCGGCAATGGAAACCTCGCCTGCATAAGGGCTGATAGCAGAAACCGCTCGTTCCTCAGTTGTCTGAAGCGAGATCATTGCGCCAACCCGGGGCAGTGCCTGCATCAGACGGCCGCGCTCGGCGATCAGTTTCAGGCCGTCTTCAAGGCTGAACACGCCTGCGACGCATGCGGCAACATACTCGCCCACACTATGCCCCATCACTGCATGAGGTCTTATGCCCCAGGATTTCCATAACTCGGCCAGCGCGTATTCCAGTGCGAACAATGCAGGCTGGGTATAGGCGGTTTCATTCAAAAGCCTGGAAATTTCAGATTGCGAATCCCCGGGTTCAGGATAAATGACTTCGAGCAAAGGTTTTTCCAAATAGGCGCGCAGAATTTCATCGCAACGCTCCAAGATGTTGCGAAATACGGGCTGTGTGTCATACAGTTCCCGTCCCATTCCAATATACTGCGAACCCTGACCTGTAAACAGAAATGCGATTCGAGGCTGTTCTGTATCAGATCCGCTGAATACGGTGGCGGATTCCTGTCCGGCCCTGAAAGCTGCGAGTTTCTCATACACCTGTTCCGCGGATTCGGCTATCACGCCGAGACGATGATTAAAATGAGAACGGCCTGTATTCGCGCTGAAGCAGACATCGCCCATATCTGTTTTCGGATTGTCTGCCAGATAAGTTTCATATCGCCCTGCCAAGTCACTGAGTGCCTTCTCCGTCTTGGCCGACAACGCGAGCAAATGGGTTGGCGACGGATTTGGCACCTGAGACTCCTCACGCTTCGATTGAAAATCCTCAATGAGAACATGGGCATTCGTGCCGCTGAAGCCAAAACTGCTGATTCCTGCGATTCTTGATGTTTCTCCAGCTTCCCAGTGGGTTCGCTCGGCAGAGACTTTCACTGGAATTTCATTCCACGGAATATGCGGATTAGGATCTTTGAAATGCAGATGCGGCGGAATTTCCTCATGTTGCAGAGAAAGTACGACTTTGATCAGGCTGGCCATTCCCGCGGCCGATTCCAGATGCCCCACATTTGTTTTTACCGATCCCACGATAAGCGGATGATCCGGATCACGATCTTTTCCAAACACAGTGTTCAGCGCGCCGATTTCTATGGGATCGCCGAGAGAGGTTCCGGTCCCGTGTGCCTCAATATAGCTGACCTGCCCTGGGTCAACCCCGCCGTTTCGCAATGCATCACGGATCACTTTTTCCTGGGACGGGCCATTGGGAACAGTCAGCCCGCCGCTGGGCCCGTCCTGATTCACGGCTGTCCCACGAATGACAGCGAGGATATTGTCTCTGTCAGCCACAGCGTCTGAGAGACGCTTGAGGACAATCACGCCGCATCCTTCGCCCCGCACATATCCGTCTGCCGCGGCATCAAAGGTTTTGCAACGACCGTCAGGCGCAAGCATTCCTGCTTTTGAGAAAGTGAGGCTCAGAATCGGCGCAAGAATCAGATTCACGCCGCATGCCAGGGCCAGATTGCATTCCCGGCGTCGCAGACTGTGACAGGCAAGATGCGCGGCGATCAAAGAGGAGGAACAGGAGGTGTCCACCGTCATGCTCGGGCCTGTCAGTCCCAGTGTGTATGAGATACGCCCCGCGGTGACGCTGAAACTGTTGCCAGTGCCGAAATATGCGTCAATACGCTCAGGATTCTGCAAGATGGACATTCCGTAATCAAAACTGATCAGCCCCGCAAACACGCCGGTTGCGCTCTCAAACAACTGATCCGGCGACTGATTCGCATGTTCCAGCGCCTCCCAGGAGACCTCCAGCAAAAGCCGCTGCTGAGGATCAAGACTCAGGGCCTCGCGCGGTGAGATACCAAAAAACTGGGGATCAAATGTCTCCACATCATCCAGAAATCCGCCATAACGGCAATATATTTTACCTGGAGCAGCAGGGTCCGGATCATAATATGCATCAACGTCCCACCGATTCGGGGGAACCTGGGTAATCGTATCAGTGCCGTCACGCAGTAACTGCCAGAATGCTTCCGGGTTATCGCCTCCTCCGGGAAAGCGACATCCCATGCCGATGATCGCAATGGGTTCATTTTTTTCCCGTTCAAGCGCGTCCACTTTGGCCCGCATCTTATTCAATGCAACCAAGGCCCGCTTGGTCGGAGATAAATCGCTGCTTTGTTTTGATGTCTCTTTCATAGCCTAAAACCTTAAAACCTAAAACTCCATTGCCGGACGGGGTTTGCAACCCCGTCCGTAATGTTTAATATCGCTCCGGCCTGACGACTGATATTGCCAGATTTATTGCCAGACGCGGTTTTTTTGCCGGACGGGGTTGCAACCCCGTCCGTAATGTTTAATATCGCTCCGGCCTGACGACTGACATTGCCAGATTTATTGCCAGACGCGGTTTGCAACCCCCGTCCGTAATATTTTGCAGATCCCCGACAACAAAGGTTTCGGACGGGTTGCAAACCCCGTCCGGCACAGAATTCTCTCTCCTAATTCGCAATGCCCAATGCCTCAACGCTTACCTTGAGATAGTCGGGAAAAATTGGAATATTCGTCAAATCATTTTCAAAAACGGTGAGATCGCCTTTTTTTTCGACTTCTTTGAACCCGGCGAATTTATACGCCATATACATCATACGGTTTCTCTCGTTGGAAATCATTTCTGCGCGTAAGCCAACACAGTTTTGCTTTGCCTCGTTTCGGATATAATTGATCATTATCGCGCCGACACCTCTTGACATCACACGGCAGGACATCAGCAGCAGTTTTATCTCCCATGTCTCTTTATGACATTCGATGAGCGTCAGACCGATTTTGCCGTAAGTTCCGTATTTGTCATCCAGGGTTGCAACCAGCAGGATGTGTTCCGGAGAGGTGCGAAAGTGATTCAGTTCGTTGTATGAATAGGTATAGCCGGTTGTGTTCAACTGATGTGTGCGAACTGTTAATTCCTCTGCCCGTTTCAAATCTTCCTCTTCTGCCGGTGAGATTGTAAAGGCCATGTCCAATGATGCGAGAAAATCTTCCTGAGGCCCGAGAAAATCTTCTTCAATCTCATTCCGCCTTATATCACTGAGGTACATCTGCCTGCGGATTGCTGAATCATCCGTAATAAATCTGGGATTCATTTCCGGCATGTCCGGCAGCTTGTCCATATCCGCGGCATCAATGCAAAGCACTTCCGGCAGCGAGAAATTCACCTCTTCCCGCTCATAAGGCTGGTCATCAATAAAGGCCAGCGTGTCAATGCCGATATTAATGGATTTGGCAATGGCTTCAATGGAAGAGGATTTGGGATTCCAATTGATCTGCGGATACAGGAAATAATCCGTCAGGCCGAATTCACCGATTTTTGCCATTGCATGATCATAATCATTTTTGCTGGCAATGGACTGCAAAATGCCGCGGCTGTCCAGCGTTTTTATCACATCAACAACACCGT
>JAOZLU010000730.1 GCA_029934695.1 Desulfobacterales bacterium
TTCACAATTCATCCTTCACAATTCATCCTTCACAGAAACTTCTTCAGATATTTTTCATTCATAATAAGGGCCATCAGGCAATCATCAGTCGAATTATTGCCTGTCCTGAATGAATCAGGCAACCCCAACTGCAATCCCAGATAGAGAGCCAGAAAAGTGCTTGCAATCTGCGGTGGAAAACCCAGGAGCTGTACCAAGGGCCCGCCAAACAGCAGAAGTTCTCCGGGAATGCCCGGCACTCCGAAACCGATAATGAAAACAAGGGGTATGCAGAGGAGAAACTGCAAGAGGGACAATTCAATGCCGATAATCTTTGCCACATATCCGGCCAGAACAATTATGCAGATCATTGTGCCGTTAATATTCAGGTAACTTCCGACACCGACGATGAACCGCCTCACATCAGCACGGATGTCCGGATAATACTTTTTTACCAGATAGAGATTCAGAGGCGTGGCAAATGCTTCACTGCTTGTAGCCCACAGCAACGGATATACCTTGATCCAGTATTTTGTAAAGTATCCCATGATCGAAAAACCTCTGATCGTGTATTTGCAATGTGTCAGAAAAGCAAAATGCCATATAAAACAGGCAACTCCGATCAGAAGGGAAATCACAACATAGCCGATCAGCATGCCTGACGGAGTGGCTGAGTCAATCTTTAACCCCAAAATGCTTATTTCCTGAAGATCCACCCCTCTGCTGTATTGCTCAAAAAAGGCAATCACTTCATTTCCCAGAGCATTTTTGTCATTCTCAGAGAACATGCCTGTTGAAACAATGATCTCGTTCCCTTTTATCTCTACGATGATCTCGTCATTATCCCTTATACGCACTGCCTCAAGCTGTGTCAGAATATCCCCGGCCCCGGGATTTTCCGCTTTCATGGCCGCGTATTCCTGAAATGTCAGCACTGCTTTGCTGTTTTCTCTGATCTGATTTTCAACATTACGCGGAAGACCATAGACATAAATGCCAATGACCAGCATAAATAAAGGTACGACCGGAACGAGGAACTGGCCCGCGGTTTCAATCAAAGTGGCTGTTTTGAACAGTATCCGGTTAATCCAGTCCAGTTTTCTCGCGATGATGATTGTCACTATTGCAGCGTACATGGCATAGAAATAGGGGCTTTCAAACATCATCTGCCCAAGAGATGTGACAGACTGCTCTATACTCGGCCAGAAATTTGAGGTTCCGCCTACAACAAGGGGAAAATCGAAAATAATGACCGTAAATATCACAGCCCATATAAGTGAGAAGAACCGCCTCACTGAGAGAAAAATGACTGCATAAGTTGCAAATTTTCCGCCCTTTCCGGTTGATGATGACAAAATCCGTGCCAGTGACGGAGTCAGGATAAAATAGATGGCAAAGGGAGCAATAAAGCCGTATATATCCAGAAACATGTTCATCTGGCTGTCTATTACGTCCGAGAGGACGGGGAAATATTTTGCACCGAATATTCCGAGAATAAAAGCTATGATAGTTAATACCGGCAGCCACTGTTCAATAGCCGTACAAAAATACTGGTACAGAAAAGCCATATATTTCCCCACAAGTCTCGGAGAGAGCAGGATGACCTTCAATACTTCAAGTTGGTGTTGTTCTTCCTCTGAAAGGCGGATTGCGCTTTCTTCATGCCATTTCAGTGCGCTCGTTCCGGATGAGCCTGCCTGTTCATTCATGTACTGTACCTCCTTATAATAAGGGTTTTAGGTTTTAGGTTTTAAGGGCCACGCTCGGTTCGGATTGGCAAATCCGAACCCGATCCTTAACCCGTATGAGGCTGCAATCCCGCCGTGAGCAGGCTGTGAGATCAATGACCAAAACGAAGATAAATGTCAAAATGGACATCGCTTTTATTCATATATATAGTTGCCCTGTTTTTTGAAATTCTAAACCTGTTTTTTGAGATTCTGAACTTGTTTTTTTTATTTATACTGATTATAACGGATTCAGGGCTGTCATTCTGGAAGTGAGAAACCTCGGAGGTCTTTCTGTGTTTAACATAAGGGATTCAGACCATTCCTGCATCATCACATTTTCAACAAACTCTGAAAAATATGTTTAACAACTTTGTTAAGAGGGCATATATTAAGAAGGATGAGGGGCATCCTTCATGCTTAATATAAACTTTAACCCTTGATAAAGGCTTATCATGGATGAACTTATTTTAATCAGCCAGATTTATGGAAATGGTACAGAGATGGCTGATATGCTGAAGGCCGGGGACTTTGACTCACTGGAAAAAATATCACAGGCTGAAGCATCATCTCTTGCCAGTTCCCTTAATATTGGGAATAAAGAAGCAGAGGGAATTATCCAAATAGCTGTCCAACTGCTGTCTGAAAAAACAGGTGCAACAGACAGATTATCTTTTGAAGGAGTGGAAGAGAGCATTTCTGAAAAATTGTGGCAGGCAGGTTTCAAAACTACTGAAAGCATAGCCTCGGTCATTCCTGAAGTTATTTCTGATAAATGTCAGATCCCCTTGGCCTTATGTGAAAAAATCGTAGCCGCTGCCCATGATAAGAACATCCTGATTCACGAGGCAGACGATATGCTTGAGAAGAAGGCTGGCTCCGCCCGGGGTGCGGCGGTCCCACGCGAAGCGTGGGAACGAGATGCTGAAATAACAGCTTCTCCCCAACAGACAACTGACACACAGGAGGAGGAACCGAGGGTTATCAGATTCAGACGTTATCTGGCCCGCATGATCGTCAGGGAACTTTTTGACTAAGAGACTGAAACTGTCTGACTGTTACCAAAATAACCGGGACGCGGGAACAAAATGCACTGTTTTTTTAAATGCTTGACAGCCGTTTCTTTATCTGATAAAAATTCCTGATTTACGGCAGATGGTATTCTTTCAGGCCGCAGCAGTAGTACAGCAACTCGTAAATTCGTCACCCCCCTCTTATCTATTATATAAGAGAGGGGGTGACGAACTTGTGAGTTGTGGTAGTAGTAGCAGTAGGGTGGGTGAAGGATTTCGATTTTTTACGCAGTAAAAAACGAAACCGCAACCCACCTTAATAAACTCAAGCCCTGTTATTTGTTAGCAAATAACGCAAGCCATAAAAAAATTATAGCAAAAAATATATCGGTTTAGTCATGGACGAACTTAGCCAGCATTATGAAGACATTGCGGATATAGCCAAAATACTGAAGACCGAAATCGGCGAGCCAGCGGTTTCCCCCGAACCGGAAAGCGATGCATCCGGAGAAACTGAAA
>JAOZLU010000731.1 GCA_029934695.1 Desulfobacterales bacterium
TCAGTTCCTTTCCGACATCTGAATCATTTCCTCATCAATATAATCCACCTGAATCTTTTCATTCCCTGCCAGCAATCTGTAAATCGCCGCTCCTTTTTGTGTCAGTTTCGCAGGTTCCTCATTGTTATAGTCCAAAAACTTGGGACATTCCTATGGGTCCAGATCAGTCATTAAGACATTGAATCCTCGATAAGCCAGTTCTGTTGAGAGATTGGCGGTTATTGTGGTTTTTCCGACTCCGCCTTTGTAATTTATAACGAAAATAACATACATAAGTTTTCTCCTGTTTCCGGCCCTGTCATAGGGAAAAGGGATTTGGCCGAATCTTCCTTCTTTTCAGATTTAAATAATTCAGGCCAGGTCAAAGCTCCCGCCAATATGGCTTGGATTCGGCTTTAACAAACATTCTCCTTTTTGGTTTTGATCCACATCAAAGATCAGGCGGGATGCTGAATGTTATATTTCAGGAAAACATATTGGCCATAAAACTGCTAATATTTCAATATCCGGAACTCGAAAGCCAAGTTTCAAATCATCCAGTCTTTTCTTGAGAAAAGCTTCTGATTCGCTCAAAGCCGTTCGTGCCTTCTCCATATCTTCAGGACTTAGGGAATTTTCTCGCATGAAATTTCTGCGAAGAGGAAGTGTATTGAGATATTTTAAAAGCTGCCAATCCTTCAACATTTTCTCTCCTTCCATTTCTTGCACTTTGACACCAACGATGACATCGGGTTTCACAGGGTCAGTTACACGTTCAATAATACGGAAAACAATAATCGGATGTGGCAGGATTTGATCAGGAATCGTTGCAATGGCCGCACTTCGATCCTTTGCCTGCTTGATTGCCTGATCAATAATTTTATGACCGACACCTAACAGTCGCTTTGAGGCATTTTCAGAACGGTCTTTCCGGTCAAATATCATGTCCGAATAGCGTTGTCGAATTCCGGGACCAACTTTCCAATCGTCAGGGGTTCTGAATCTGATGCCTCCCTCTTCCTTCATAACCCTGCGACCGTTTAAAGTCAGGGCAGTCTCAAAAAACGGACGCAAATCTTCCAAGTCTGCCCTTGGAATAAGGTCAGAAACCTGCCTGAAATCAAATTTGTTCACATTTCCGACCAGTTCACGCACGGTGTTGACCACATTTTCTCCGCCAAATGTGGCAGATTCTTCATCAAACCAGTCAGAAAGGTTTTCAGCTCCTTTTTGAGAACCTTCTGTAAATATTTTCCGAAAAAATGTCGGAGATGTCATGCCGAGTACGAGTTGAAGCATATCTTCCGGTTCGTTCATTACTTGCGTAAAGGCTGTGTTGATCCGCTCAATTTTTTCATTCAACTTGTCCCATACCCTGGTTTCAACAGTTGCGGGATTCCGCAGGCTCAGGACATCCACACACTTGGTCTGACCATACCGATTCAAACGTCCCACGCGTTGATGCATACGCATAGGGTTCCATGGCATATCCACATGAATCAAAGTATAACAGTTTTCCTGAAGATCAATCCCTTCTCCGCCAGCTTCAGTTGATACCAGAAAGCGGGCTTTGCCTGAATTGAATTCTCTTTCCGCCTCTTTTTTTGATTTATAACGGGTGACCGCATTTCCGTCTGACAAGATAACATCGTCAGCCCGTTCATCGCCATTGATAAAAGTCACACATTCATCACCAAAGCGTCTTATCAGGGCAGACATGAGAAGCGACTGTGTTGCTTTGTATTCTGTAAAAAACAGCACAGAACGATCTTGAAATCTGGTTTCAAGCACTTCAAGAATTTTATTGATCTTGGTCTCCTTTTTGACAGCTTCGGCGGCATTCAACAGCTTCTGAAGCGCGGGTTCCTCGTTTTCCACTAATCGAAGTTCCGATGAAATAGTAACGATATTTTCCTCAATCTTAGCCATTTCATCATCATCTTGCATCTGTTCAAAATCTTCATAGCGACGCATTTGTTCCCGAAGGTTCTGCAATTTTTCCCGGCTTTGTTGTATTCGACCGAGGCGGCCGCGAATCGCCCGACGAATAGCAGCAACGGAACTGGATGCGAGTTTCTGCATGGAGATCAGAACCAACATCACAGCCCTACAATCAATCAGTCCAGAAGCATAAGCCATGCCCATCATGATAAAATTACTGAGCATGTTATAAAACCGTTGCTCCGCTCCTGAATATTCATAGGTTTCTGAACTGACATTGGGTTCCTGAAAAAGACGCTTGCCCGTCAGGTCGGTCACATTATATTTATTGTTTCGGATCATCAGCTTCTGGAGAGATAACAATTGCTTTTCCAAAGATATGTCGGTACTGAACATATCTGGACGCAGAAGCCGAAGAAGAGAAAGAAATCCGAAATCCTTCCCCCGATGAGGGGTTCCGGTGAAGAACAGCATTGAGTTAACGCGACCATTTTTTTCGAGTTTCCTTATCAATTGATACCCCAAAGTTTGCCCCTGCTGCTCATCAGCGTTCAGGTGGTGTGCCTCATCCACAATCAGAAGATCCCACGGATCACTTTCCAACAATCGCTTATGCCGATCCTGACGGTCAAGTCTCAATGTCTGAAGAGAGGCAATCACTTGATTAGATGTTTCCCAAAATCCGGTATTTTTCGTATCTGCCTGAGTAACATAAATAGCGGCCCTGATATCAAACATTGTACGAAGTCTTTCCTGCCACTGTCCAACCAGAGAGGCGGGACAAATGATGAGCAGTCTTTTGACCTTTTCGTTGGCAAGAAGAGGGGTCAGAATAAGACCTGCTTCAATTGTTTTCCCCAATCCCACATCATCAGCGACAAGCCAGCGGGTAGGCCAGTCTCTGTTGACCTGACGACATACCCACAACTGGTGGGGAAGCAATTCGATTCGGGAGCGTGCAAAGATTCCCCACGCGTCATTTATTGAGCGTATCGCTTCTGCTTGGATACGGTTGACAACTTCCAGAGGGATATCCCATTCATCCTTTTCCATACGCTGAAACAAGGATGGAACCAATGTTAGATCTTCTTTTGCACATTCTTCAATTTTTTGTTCAAAGCGAACTACTACGGTGATCCCCATATCGGCCATGACATTTCCTATGCCATATTGAGGGTGACGAACAAGCTCATCTTTTGCAAACATAGTTTTACCCCTTCTCATCTTTAACTCTCGGGTCTTGCTTAGTAGCTGGGCAGAGATAACTTGAACAATTTATCGACTTCTGCTACTGTATCTCATTATGAATATGAAAA
>JAOZLU010000732.1 GCA_029934695.1 Desulfobacterales bacterium
CCCTGAAAGCGTTATAATCAGATCAAATTTTCCTATTGCAATTTCCTTTTTAATATGGCAGACAAATAATTATCAATTATCTTACAAGGGGAAAGTGGCAGGTATATTCTGACGGAAGAGGAAAACAGCTTCCGGCTTGCGGAAGACAACTGAGTCAGTGGCATCTGCGGAAAGATGGACAGGAGTGAAAATCCCCACGAGACAGGCAAAGAAAATCGTAATCGGGGCGGCGGGAGATTTCGGGGAGTTGACCTTGTTTGAACCTCAATAAGAAGTGGAAATTCCACAATCAGGAGATAACGATGTTTGGATTAAAACTAAGGGATGAATTTCTTGGCTCTCAGATGCCCGGAACGGATATTCCACAACCGGAATCGGATAAATCCAAAGCCAAAGCAGCACCGAAAATAAAAAATGAGAAGCATCTTCCTGAAAAACTGGGAAAAGCCATCCGTATGCCGGTGCCGAATTTTTCCGATCCCAACCGCGCGCTGACGTGCCTTGAATCGGATTTTCCCATTGCTCCGATCAATGCGCTGTCAAATCTTGAAGGCAATGCGGGAAAACCGATTTGTCAGATGTCGAAATGGTGGGCTCGCAGGCGTTCCAGTGTATTTCGCTCCATGCTGATTGCTGCCGCGACAGAAGCTCCGCAGGATCCGACTGAGGCGGCAAAAATAGTCTGGGATCACTACTGCTGCAACCATCAGAAAGCCGGCTCTTTCAGGAAACTTCGGGTTCTGGATTGTTTTTATGGGGAGGTTTTCGGCTGACTGTTGGATGAAAATCGTATGTTCAATGGTTTCAAAGACTTTTGCCCAACAATCTGGAGGATGGAACGGGTGGCATTTCGGACACAGCTTATCCATTGTGATTTGCCGGACACGAAGGAGGCGTTTGCTTTAGGTGAAAAAATATGGTATCTCTTGATTTTGATCCCGGACTTTGCCGTAATGAAAGCGAGGTTGAGGGCAAATTTATCATTTCTTATCTGCTGCCAGCCTTGGGCTTTTCACCCCATACATGGTATCAGCAGGTTGCTTTGGGAAAAAGCCGGCTGGATTTCTTTATTTTTACCGCAAAGTATAATCCCTTCATGTCGGACAGAAAATGTTTTCAGTTCAGCTTTGTCATAGAAGCCAAACATCCCAAGGAGAACCTTAACCGCCACATCAGTCAACTGAAAAATTACCTGACAGTTCTGAATGTGCGTTATGGCATACTGACAAACGGCAAAGAACTCAGAATTTATGAAAACACCGAGGGCAAAGCAATTAATATCTTTGAATGCAAATGTCCAGAAACGCCCAAACATATCAGCCAAATTAAAAGTCTTATAAATATCAGCGAGCTGATAAAAGTTTCCCGAAAACCGGCGCGGGCTGTTCCAAAACTTCGTCACAAAAATTTTTCAAGGAAAGGAAGGATTAGCATGAATAAAAAGATCGCTGTCTATCATAACAAGGGCGGTGTGGGCAAAACCACTGTGGTGACAAACCTTGCGGCTGCTCTGAGCAGGAAAGGAAAAAAAATTCTTGTAATTGATCTGGACAGCCAGGCGAATACGACTTTTGCAACAGGCCTGATCAAATTCTCAGAGGAAAAAGGAGATGACATAAAAGATAATAATATCCTGAAAATTATGAGGAGAGTTAGTTCTGCCCATATTCAGGAAGTTATAAAAAAATCTCAATTCAATACCCCTGAAGTCGATATAATACCTTCACATATTCAACTGCTAGAAAAGGAATATGAACTGGTAATGGAGAGGAATGCAGAGTTGCTGTTCTCTGATAATTTGAAATTTATAGAGGACCAATATGATGTCATCCTCATAGATACTCCGCCTTCATTGAACCTGTACGCTCGGACAGCTCTTGTTGTGGCTGATTATCTTATTATCCCTTCCGATTTGAAGCCTTTTGCCAATCAGGGGCTGCCTAACGTGAAAAAGTTTATAGAAAGCACCAATGAAACAAGAAGGCACATAGGAAAAGAACCTGTCAATGTATTAGGTATCTTGCCTTCAAAAGTTCCTAACTACTCAAAGTTCGTTATTCATACGCTGCCCGGACGTATGGAAAGAGTTAAAGCCGAATACGGTATAGACATAATGGATACCTGTATTTTTCAGAGGGAGATATTGGCCCAATGTACAGATAACCATGAGCGTACAGATACGGATATAATACCAAATCCGAAATCTGTGTTTGATTTTAAACCGAATTCTCCGTCGGCAAAAGAATTTGAATCGCTGGCGGATGAGATAATGAAGAAATGTGGACTGGGAGAGTAGCAAATGAGATTCGGCACCATGTTTGTTGAAACTAAAAGAATCATATCCTCTATAAAAAGATCGGCCTTTTCAGAGGAAGAACTGACCCGGTTTGCTGAGAAGCTTATAAAGCTGGAAGGAACTATCAGACCTCCTGTGGTCCAAGAAACAGGGATGTACACCAGGGAGTACGAAGTCATTTATGGCCATTTTGAGTATTATGTCGCTGTCAGAGCTATGGAACTTGACGAAGACCGTGGCGACATGACCAGCGTATTTCTTCTCACACCTACTGACAAGGCTCCTGAAAAGGAAGCGGCCATACTTGAGCTTGTCAAGTTGTTTGCAGAGAAAGAATCTGGCGAGGAGATTCATGTAATTCAAGATTCAGGAGAAAATCACTCTGAACCGTCTCAATCTGCTGATATCAGCCTTCTTTCAAAGAAGATAGAAATTTTGGAAAATACGCTTGATCAAAAGACAGCGAATCTGGAAAGGGCATTTAACCAAAAATTTGATCAGCAGGAAGTGCAAATTCAGCAAATTTTGGAATATGTTAAACCGAAAAAGAAGATAGCAGAGAAGAAACCGATTTCATCTGAAGATGTGCAGGCTTTTCTGGATTTTCTGAATAATGAGCAGTCAAAATTGAGAGATATCAACGGGATCGGGCCTGTGTCTGCAAAGTCAATAGCCAAATATCGTCCATATAATTCTCTGGATGATCTGAATAGTAAACTTAAAGGCAAAGTCAGCGGCTTCAGCCCCAATAAAACAGAATACTGGCTCCAAAATTTTAGCCTGATGAAGTAGTTCTGTATAATTACGGAAAAGCAGTCTGTCAGCATATTTTTTTAGATCAGGAGCACCTTCGGGGTACCGCTTGTCCTCAATGATTAGCGGGTAACATGATTAACTTACACTACTATAACCCCTCAAATTTTATCAAAAA
>JAOZLU010000003.1 GCA_029934695.1 Desulfobacterales bacterium
GATGTGGCGGCCAGGCACTATCAGGACTTCAAGGCAGGCGATCTGACGGAAGTTGAATTTTGCGAAGTTAAGAACAGGGGATGTCCGGGTACCGGCGCCTGCCCTGTCATGGGCAACACAATGGCGGCCCTGGCCGAGGCCCTGAGTATGACCCCATATATGGGGTATGACCCTGCCGGGCAACGCATCGGTTCCCGGAGCGGATTCCCGGTTGCAGCGGATGGCATTCCAGGCCGGACAGCAGGTATCTGTTGCAACATGGGTTCAGGCCCAGCCGGATACTGACATCGGCGGCTTTTGACAACGCCATCCGGGTGCTGATGGCCATTGGCGGTTCGACCAATGGAGTGTTGCATCTTCAGGCCATTGCCGCGGAACTTGATCTGGAGATCAGACCCGAACGATTCAATGAATTAAGCCGGTCAACGCCGTTTATCTGTGATGTCTGTCCTTCAGGATCGGGCGGTCATTTCATGGCCGACCTGGACGAAGCCGGTGGCATTGCGGGAGTGATGAAAGTGCTGCAGCCACTTCTGGACTCAGATGTGTTCACTGTCACGGGACATGCGGCTGTTGCAGCGATTTTTATGGCAACTGTCCGCCAAGGGCTTGCAGGACAGGATCGCTTTAATCACCGATGGCCGTTTTTCAGGTACCGACAAGGGCTGTGCGCCTCGCCGGTTCCCAGAAGCGCAGCGTTTTGCCGGCCGTCTGAGAGGCCATTGCGGCCCGGTATCGCCCTGTGAGCTTCAATGACCCTACACTGTCAGACACCCTACAAGCTAATTGATAATTGATAATCTCCGTCAAGACAGATTCCGTATGGTTTCAGATTTTTGGCGGAGAGTCCGGGAGTTGCACCCGGCTGCATGGATTTAGAGTCCATGTGATCCCATCCGATCCACCCTCCACAATACTGTTTTTTTCGCTTTGATAAATTTTAAGAATACCCCCTGAAAATCAGAGGTATTCTTATTGTTGGATAACATTTGATTGTAGTTTATGATTTTCTGTCCGGCACCTACCGGAAAGAGTTGTCAAAAACAGATAATCAACTGCTTTTTTTATTCATCTCTTCATTTTCTGCTGTAGCATCTTCAACAATGCTTCTCATAGCAGATTTTGCTTCTTTGGACAATGGCATTGGTGTATGGTTTGCAAGAATATCAGCTGCTTTTTCAGCAGCACGTTCTGCCATATTTTTACCACCCTTACCAAGCCAGCGGTCATAATTTGAACGTTCGATAATGTGGGGTGCAGAAGGCAGTGTTCGCATGTATTTCATGGTATGAGCCTGCATTAGATGATCACCACCGGGTCCTACCGCTTTGATCGTATCTATTGCAAGATTCTCATCATTGACAACTATTCCCTGCATCACTTTTCTAACCATTTTAAAAATATCATTATCAATTACCAACTGGGCATAACTGAAAATCAGTCCTGAATCCAACATTCCAGCACCGTAAATCAGATTTGAACCCGCACTTGCCGCACATAAGGCGGTCAGTGTTTTTTCATGACCAGCCTGTGCATCAGGCACTTTTGAATCAGCCTATCCACCGGCAGAAAAACTCGGCAGCATATATTTTTGAGCAAGTACCGGTGCTGCTGCATTCAACAGACCGCATTCAGGAGATCCCACAGGTGTTGTTGTGAGCTTCAAGTCAAAGCTCAGGGATGAACACCCATAAATTACCGGTGCACCTTTGCATGTCAGCTGATGCAATACAATGGCACCCAGAATCTCACAATTATGAGTTACCAGAGAGCCTGCAAGGGTTATTGGGCCGGATGCTCCTGCCATTACCATTGAGATCAGGTTACATGGAACTCCGGCTCTGGCACAGGTCATCACTCCGGTACAGCAGTTCACATCCAAGGTCAGAGGGCTTGTGGGAGAACAGTTGACAGTTAGAACAGGTCGTTCTCTTAACTCATCTTCTCCTCCAACAATAGCTTGGGCCATTTTGATAATCTTGTCAGCCCGCCATCCATTTCCCGGTCCATAAACAGTATGTTTTGATGTGTTGGCAAATACCACTTCAGCCTCATAAACAGGAGCAACATTATCTGGTGCATCTCCTGCAGTCAGAGAACGTTCACACACATCAACCTCGTCCATAGCATCTGTTAAAAGGGCAGCCTTACCCACATCTTCATTTACTGATGGTCTGACTGTTCCATCAGTTTCCATAATATTGACACCCTGACCAAAAGTACAAAAATTAACCCGTTTGCCTTCCAGAAACACATCATGCTCAGAATCACGTCCGTATTGTACAATTTTCGGCGGTGCTGAACGGATGCACTCTTCCACAAGATAAGCAGGAAATTTTGCAATCTTTGTTTTACGGTCAATTATTGCACCTCCCCCTTCAAGAATATCTAAGGCTTCGTCACTTCCGACATAAAGCCCTGTTGTTCTCATAACTTCGAGGGTGGCAAGGTGAATTTTTTCAATCTCATCATCCGCAAAGACATTAAAACCGAAACCACCGGTTGCGATCATGTCTGAGGCGAGACTTCTTGTCACCATATCATTCTCCTTTTAATCATTGTTCATTTTTAATTTTTTTAACTCTTGTTTCATACTCTGTTTTAATTCCTGTTATGGTATTAAATTGCGGCGTTAGGCAGATGCCTTAAATTATGGGACTGTAACTTTCATTAATTTTAATCCTTCCTTCCGGAGCAACCGCTGGGGTTCTGAAGAATCTCTGGGATTCAAAAAATCCTTTCTATGCAGATGACGGGATTTGGCAATCCCTCTGGAGCAACCGCTGGGGATCTGAAGAATCCCTGAGATTCAAAAAATTCTTTCTCACACATAATCCATGCAGATGACGGGATTTGGCAATCCCTCCAGAGCAACCCTTGGGGATTCAAAAAATCCTTTCTTACACATAATCCATGTAGATGAACAAGCCGATCAGAATACCATCTGCCGTAAATGGTACCGTTCGGCACCATCCCCGCTCCTCTGTAAATCAAAATATATTCGTTTATGACTTTCGGGGAGCAAAAATTCAGCTATAGTAATCATGTCCTTAGTAAATCCATTTTTGCACTCCATTCGACTCTCTGGGATGTCATCGGCGATGCCGATGTTATATGCCGCTCCTTTAGTTAAAATGTTTTAAATTGTAATTTAATTTATTTTTGCAGTTTTTGCTTATTTATAAAATTCTCAAGCTCTGATTCTATATCAGGATCAAGTATAGATTCAGGAGAGGCTGCAAGAATTTGTTCAACTTTTTGAGCTGCCACCTGTCCAACATCTTTTGATCCTGATTCTATCCATTTATCATAATTATCCCATGAAGACACATTGGGTCTCCACGTATTTCGGCAGCCTGCCATGGTTGTCGGGTGGTATAAAAAACTTCCTTTTGGACCAATATCTTTAATTACTTCCAATCCTAAATCTTCCCCCAATTTTTCAGTGGACTGGTTCATACCTTCCATAAATCTTAATACCCTTGAAATCATCTCCTCATCCAGAATAAATTTTTCAAAAGAGTTGGTCATAATAGAATCCATAACTCCCAGGCACTCATTTATAATACTGACACCTCCTGCAATACATTCAAACAAATTCTGCATGGTCTCAAATCCTGCCTGGGCATCCAGAGTTTTTGCATCAGTAAGACCTGCCATTGTTCTTGTGGGAAGATGGTAGAGTTCCCTTGCAAGCTGAATGTTTGCAACATTGATGATATTACTTTCTGGAGAACCGGTTACATATTGACCATTCTGCATATTAGGTACAGCAGATGCAGGACAATAGATAAATGATGCACCTGGTTGTACAAGCTGGCAAAGAACCAACCCTGCCAGAATCTCGGCATTTTGCAGGACACAGACACCCAAAGGGTTCATTGGAGCAGAAATACCAGCCAGGGCACAGGACAAAACTGCAGATGGCTGATTAAACCTTGCATAACTGATAATGGTTTCAATGGGAATCGAATCATACACCAGAGGACTTAATGGATTAATGGAAGCATATATAGAAGGATGATCCATCAAAAAATCTTTTTTTCCTATTGTGATCTCAAACATATCAAATATGTTCGCTATCTCTCTATGGGTATTTACATTTCGTTTTAAAGGTTTATCTGTATGTTTGAGCATTTGAAAGAAAATATCAAGGTATCCATTCTCAGGATCGATACCAGCGGGTTCCACAGGAAAGGCTCCGCCAATATCACACACTGAACTTGCCTGGGCCAGTTTGTAAAAAACTATCAGGTCCTGCATTGTAGCCGGTCTTCTGCCCTGTTTCAGATCCTGTGCAAAAACAGCACCATTGGAAGGTTCTACATGGGTATGCTTTTGACCTTCACCCACAAGAATTGATTTTTCTGAATCTATTGCCCATAATTTAAAAGAGGCAGGAGAAGATTCAATGGCATTTTCCACAAGTTTTCCAGGAATCATCACCCGGCTGCCATCAATTTTTGCTCCATGAGTTTTAAAAATATTCAAAGCCTCGTCATGTAAAAACTCAACACCGACCTGCTCAAGAACTTCCAGGCTTGCTTTATGTATTTTGTTTAAATCCTGATTTGTCAGCATGCAGATGAAACTTTCCAGAGCCATATTTTAATTTCCTTTATATTCAAGAAACTTTTTCCCGTTTTAATAAAAGATTATCCAACCAGTCAGGATCCATCTCTGGTACAGAGGAGAGCAGAAGTTCTGTATAATCGTGATCTGGTGAATCAAACATATCTTTTTTATTGCCCTGTTCAACAATATTGCCTTTATACATAACAATAACTTCATCAGCGATTGCCTTTACCGTGGCAAGATCGTGGGTGATAAAAAGATAAGACATGCCAAGCTCAGTCTGAAGCTTTTGCAGCAGTTTTAAAATTTCTTCTGCAACAAGCTGGTCAAGCGCACTGGTAATTTCATCACATATAATAAGATCAGGTTCTGCTGCCAGGGCTCTGGCAATACAGATCCTCTGTTTTTGACCTCCGGAGAGTTCTGAAGGATATCTGTCATAATAATGAGAAGGAAGCTCAATCATATCTAACAGTTTATGCACTTTTTTCTTTTTGGCTTTGCCACTGAGACCTGAATAAAATTCCAAAGGTCTCCCAATAATCCGCCTTATTTTCTGCCTTGGATTCAAGGCAACATCAGGCATCTGATAAATCATCTGTAATCGTCTTAAAGTGTTAAGGCTTCGCTGTCTGACATCAGGTGAAACTGACTTGCTGTCAAATAAAACCTTGCCTTTGTTTGGAGGTAAAAGACCTGTGATAACCCGGGCAAGGGTTGTTTTTCCAGAACCCGATTCCCCCACTACAGCCACATTCTGTCCACGGAAAATTTTAAAATCAATATCTTCCACAATATTCTGACCCGGATAATAGCCAGCATCAACTCCTTGAATTTCTAATACAACTTCTTTATGAGATTTGGTGTTATCACATTTCTGCCGCCTTACATTTAAAAGATCCTTGGTGTACTGCTCTTTTGGATTTTCCAGCATCTCTCTTGTTTCCCCATCTTCCACAAGCCTGCCATGGCGCAAGACCATAACCCTGTCAGCCACCTGGGACACCACTGCCAGGTCATGAGTAATATAGAGGGCAGCAGTGTTGTTTATTTTGATAGCATCCCGGATGGCGGCAAGCACTTCAATCTGGGTAGTCACATCAAGTGCTGTTGTTGGTTCATCAAAGACCACAATATCCGGGTCACACCCGAGTGCCATTGCAATCATTGCACGCTGGAGCTGTCCTCCTGACACCTGGTGTGGGTAGCGATAGCCAATTGAATCAGGAAATGGAAGATTCAGACGTTTGTATAATTTTTCTGCCTTCTGTTTTGCCTGTTTGAATGTCATGTGCCCATGGCGAACAGGTGTTTCAGCAAATTGCTGAACCAGACGGTGGGCAGGGTTGAAAGATGCAGCAGCACTCTGGGCAACATAAGCGATATTGGAACCTCTCAGCTGTGTCAGCTCCTTTTTTGTTGCATCAACAAGCTCTTTGCCATCAAACATAACCGAACCTTCGGTAATATCACATCCATCACGGGTATATCCCATTGCTGCAAGACCAAGTGTACTTTTCCCTGCTCCAGACTCTCCAATAATGCCGAGCACTTCGCCCCTGTTTAACTGAAGATCTATATCCTCCAATAAAACAGTTGTGTTGCCATCCCAATATCCTTTAATTGTCAGGTTGTCTATCTTGAGTATATTGTCCATTCTCTTTTCCCTTTTTAATTATTGAGCCCGAATCTGAGCACTGCGCTGAAGGAACCAGTCTACAACAAGGTTAATACCAATGGTCAGAAATGCTATGGCAGCAGCAGGATAAATTGGAATTGTAATTCCAAAGGCAATTGCTCCTGCATTCTCTCTGACCATACTGCCCCAGTCAGCCGTGGGTGGTTGAAGTCCAAGCCCCAAGAAGCTTAATGCACTGATAAAAAGAAAAACAAAGGAAAATCTCAAACCAAATTCAGCAATAAGCGCAGGGGCGGCATTGGGCAAAATTTCACGCCGAATTATCCATAAAAGCCCTTCACCTCGAAGCCTTGCAACTTCAACAAATTCCAGGGCACGGATATCCATGGCAAGAGCACGGGCCAGCCTGTAAACCTTGGTAGAATCTATAAGGGCAATGACAAAAATAAGAATGGGAATGGAAGTCCCAAAAATTGAGAGAACCATCAGTGCAAGGATTAAAGGAGGAAATGCCATAATAATATCCACAAGACGGCTGAGCATGGAATCCAGATATCCTTCTACTGTTGCAGCAAGAAGTCCTAATCCGGAACCAATAGCAAAGGCAATACAGGTAATGATAAAAGCAATGGAAATTGTATTTCTTGCACCATACAGCATCCTGGTAAAGAGATCTCTGCCAACCTGATCAGTCCCCATAAGGTGATCCTGACCGGGAGTTAACCACACGCTGCCTACTTTCTGAGCTTCTTCATAGGGGGCAATTACTGGTGCAAGCAGAGCTGCTGCAACATTGATCAAAATAATGACCATACCAATTTTGGCGCTCAAAGGTGCCTGTTTTAACAGTTTTATGAAAGTCATGATGTAATCACCTCATCTATTCAGAAATGTGTCGTAATTTTGGGTTAGTAATAATTGCAAGGATATCTGCTGTTAAATTAAGCAGAATATATGTTGCAGCAAAGATAAGACCGCTTGCCTGAACAACCGGCAGATCCCTTTTTGCAACAGAATCCACGAGAAGCTGTCCAAGTCCGGGATATACAAAGACAACTTCGACAACGACCACTCCGACAATGAGCCATGCAAGATCCATAACTACAACATTAATAATGGGGGATAAAACATTGGGAATGGCATGCTTTATAATAATAGGCCATTCGCTTACCCCTTTAAGTTTTGCCATCTCAATATATGGACTGGTAAGCACCCCTATAATGGCTGCTCTTGTCATCCTCATCATGTGTGCCATTACTACGAGAAGGAGAGTAAAACAGGGCAGTATAATGATATTGATTTTGGTCCAAAATGGCATGCTCGCCTGAATTGTTGCAACACTTGGCAAAAGACCAAGTTTGATTGAAAAAATATAGATAAGAATATACCCCACAAAGAATTCAGGAAACGAAATAGCTGCAAGACTTCCCATGGATAAAATTCTGTCCGGCCATCGTTCACGAAAAAGAGCTGCTATCATGCCGAAAATTATTGCCAGAGGTACTGCAACCAATGCAGCAGAAAAAGCAAGAAAAAGAGTATTGGAAAACCGCCATCCTATGACTTCATTGACAGGACGTTTATTGGATAGTGAAGTGCCAAGGTCTCCCTGGACAAAATTACCAAGCCATGACAGATATCGGGTATGCGGTGGAAGATCAAGTTTCAGCTCTTTTCTAAGTGCTGCCAGATTTTCCGGTGTAGCCTGCTGTCCGAGAATTGCTGTTGCAGGATCTCCCGGCAAAGCCTCGATGCTCAAAAAAATCAGGATGGATACCAGAAAAACTGTGACTATTCCTGCTGCGAGTCGCTTTAAAACCATTCCTTTTATAGACATAGTTTATTCTCCTCTGTAAATACAAATATGTTTAATAGAGTTGTTCCTAAATAAGCTTTTTTGGGCTTTAAGACTTTTAACCATTTGTTTTTATTGAGTCAGTATTTATTTAGGAACAACTCTGATGATTTCGTTTATGTGTTTATCAAGGTGGGTTGCGGGTTTCGTTTTTTACTTCGTAAAAAATCGAAATCCTCCACCCACCCTGCAACCCGGGATTTTTATCTGTGGCGGAAGCCCTCGCAACGAGCGTGAGCATCCGTTATAATCAGAACAATTAATCAGAATAATTAATCGTTAATGAACTGCCTCTAAGAATCGAACCACCAGCGTTCACAGAACCTTAACCCGTCAAGTTCAAGGTTGCCGGACGGATTTTCAAACATCACTTTCTTTGTTGTGGCATCAACCATGTTGGCAATTGCCGGAATGACGACTCCACCTTCATCCCTGACAATTTTCTGCATTTCAAAATATAATTCACCGCGTTTTTTCTGATTTAATTCTGCACGGGCTTCCACAAGAAGCTTATTGAACCGTTCATGTTGCCAGTGCATATCATTGGAGGGAGTAGTTCCTGAATAGGTCTGGGTAAATATCCAGTCAGCTGTTGCCCTTGCAAACCAGTATGCCGCGCTGAATGGTTTTTTATTCCACACGTTGTCCCAATAGCCATCTTTTGGCTCTTTTACAACCTGCATTTTTAATCCGGCTTTTTTAGCATCTTCCTGCCATAGCTGAGCCGCATCGAGCGCACCTGAGAAAACAGCATCAGATGTGTGAAGCTTGAACTCGTAGCCTTCCATACCTGCTTTTTTCAAATAAAACTTTGCCTTATCCGGGTCATACTGTCTCTGGGGAAGATCTGAGGCAGTATATTTTACTATTGGTGCAATGGGATGGTCATTACCCAGTGTGCCATATCTCTGGAGAATCGTATCAAGCATCTGTTGACGATCAACGGAATACTTCACTGCCATTCTGAGATTATTATCTGTATATGGTTTTGTGTCACAAAGCATTGGGAATGTATACAAAAGTCCGCCAGGCACATCAACCAGCTTTAGTTTAGGATTTCTTTTCAGCAGATGTGCTGTTTTTCGATCCGGTTTATTGATCACATCGACCTGTCCGGTCATTAATGCAGTTGTCCTTGCTGTGACATCTGACATAAAAGTAATATCAATTTCATTGAAATGGGCACGGTTTTCTTTCCAGTAATTTGGAAATCGTTTTGCAAGCACCCTTACACCGGGTTCATATTCCACCAGCTGATACCCGCCTGTACCAAGGCCATCCTGAAAATTTGCTGTACCATTTGGAACAATGGGCATTCGCTGAGAAGCAAGAATATAGGGAAAATCTGCACTGGCACCCTTAAGTTCTATGATAATCTGGTTCGGACCATCTTTTTTGATGCTTTTTATCGTATCCACAAGAGTTTTTATCTGGGATGCCCTTGCAGGATCACGATGATAATTGATGGAATAAACTACATCATCAGCATCCATGGTTTTACCATTATGAAATTCAACGCCTTTCCGCAGATTAATGATCCATCTTGATGCATTCGGAGTTGCCTCCCAGCTTTGTGCCAGCTCTGGTACTGCATTGCCCTTGTGATCAATTTCAACAAGCGGGTTTCTTAAAAAGCCAAGACTTGTCATCTGAACAAAAACATCATCAAATGTTGCCGGATCAAGGGATTCTGTGGTTGATCCGCCTGCCATACCAACTTTTAAAGTACCTCCTTGCATAGGAGTGGACGCAAAAACTGATTTTGTTAAAAAACTGCCGGGCAATGCTGCACTGGCACCAAGAGCTGCACCCATTGCCAAAAATTTACGGCGGGAAATACCATTGAGATCAGGATTAACACTTGTTTTCTGGGACATGTTTTATCTCCTCTTTAAATGTCAGAAAAAATCAGCTTTACACTTTTTGGAAAATTCTTCAAATCTTATCTTGCAAAACATATGCCATTTCAATCTGTTGTATGTAAAAAAGAAGATGAAGAATGATAGACAAAGGTTATGAAAAAAAATACTGAAAAAGAAATTGTGCAAAATAGCAGTGTTTTTTTTGTAAAAATTCTGAGAATTTTACAAAAAAATAATAATTCTTCAATTTTTTCAAGATAATGCCAAATTCTGAAAAACATCTTATGTTTTCCTGGCAGGCGGAAGCCCTGCGACTGTGCGGAGCCTCACAACGAGTGGGAGCATTCATTTTTGCAGTTGCTGTCCAAGAGCTTTCATTCAGACTAAAAACAATTGCCACTCCAATTATCCGCACTCCATCATTTTTTTGAACTGATATCGAAATGTGTGATGTTTAAGATTCAACAGTTTTGCAGCCCGGGTTTCATTTCCTTTTGCAAGTTTCATTGCCTGGGAAAAATAAAATTTATCCATGTAATTTCTAACCTGGTTAAGATCTATTCCAGTGGGAGGCAGTGGTGTAAATGTAGTTGAATCTTCCATGATCTTTCCATGTTGAATTTTATTAAGTCCCAAATCATCAGGCGTTAATAATTCACCTGAGGCTATCAGCACAGCTCTCTCCATCATGTTTTTCAACTCTCTGACATTTCCACTCCAAGTGTACAGTTTTAGCAGGTTCAATGCTTCATCACTGATACCTGTTAAAGATCTGCCAAATTTTTCATTAAACGTATGCAAAAAATATTTTGCAAGAAGTATGGTGTCCTCATGTCTGTCATTTAAAGATGGAACATTTATTTTAATGACACTCAGGCGATAAAAAAGATCTTTTCTGAATGATCCTTTAAAAATCATTTTCTCAAGTTCCTTGTTTGTTGCTGATACTATTCGGGTTTTTATTTTATGTCGTATCGTACTGCCAACTTTATAAAATTCTCCCTCCTCAATGAACCTGAGAAGCTTTGCCTGAGCATCCAGATTCAGGTCTCCAACTTCATCTAAGAAAAGCGTACCTTTGTCAGCCATTTCAATGAGTCCTTTTTTTCCGGATTGACTTGCCCCGCTGAAAGCCCCTTTTTCATATCCGAAAAGCTCACTTTCAAGCAGTTCTGTTGGAATGGCAGCACAGTTTATAGTGACAAAGGGCCCTGCAAAATTTGGACTCCTATGATGAATTGTGCTTGCAATCAACTCTTTTCCCGTTCCTGTATCACCAAGGATAAGTATAGGTGTATCAGGGCTTTTAGCTACCATTTCCAAGTATTCCATAATATCGTGGATTGCCTTGCTTTCACCGATAAAACACGGCAGATTTTCCCTGATCTGCTTTTCCTGAAGTTTTTTTATCTCTTTTCTAAGCCGTATGGTCTCAAGTGCATTGGCAATGGTTACCTCCAGTCCTTCCATGTGAATGGGCTTGATGATATAATCAAAAGCACCATTTTTCATACACTCAATGACAGAGCCTATATCTTCATATGCTGTAATCATGATGACAAGAAGATTATCACTGATTTGTTTAAACTTTTTCAATGCCTCAATTCCATTCATACCCGGCAGTCCTATATCCAGGAGAACAAGATCCGGCTGCTGAACCTTTATCTTTTCAAGTGCCTTTTCTGCTGATTCAAATGTATATAGAGAGTAATCATCTTCAAGGTCAGAAGAGATACCTTCCCGGATGGTTTTTTCATCATCTACTATAAAAAGGGTGTATTCCACCATTATCTTACTCCTCTCTTTGCATCTGTATTTTCTGATTATAACGAATGCGGGAGCATGATTCGGGACATTCCCGCTCGTTGCGGGGCGGGATCCCTGCGACTGTGCGTTGCGAGGCGGAAGCCCTCGCAACGAGTGGACTTGAAGGCTCCCCACATCCGTTATAATCAGTATATTTAATTCTAAGATTGTATAAAAACAGGCATCTCAATTATAAATTTTGTACCGCCAAGTTCTGATGAAACTACTTTAAGTGTTCCTTTATGATCAGTAATAATTCTATGGCAAAGGCTCAACCCTATACCTGTACTGTTTTCTTTGGTTGTAAAAAAAGGTTCAAAAATTTTCTGCCTTAAATCTCTTGGAATACCTGGTCCATTATCATCAATACTAAGAACAAGTTTATCATGCATGGCATTTGACGAAACCTCAATAACTCTGTTTCCTTTTTTGACCAAAAGAGCATCTGCTGCATTATTAATAAGATTTAAGATAACCTCCTCAATAAGATTTGGTTCTGCATGACAGTGAGGCAGATTTTTATCCAGTTTCTGCCTGATGGAAATCTTCTTTTTGTGAAGGGTGGTATTTGACAGATCAACTGCTTCGAGTATTGGAACATTTATATCAATTAAATCAAATTTTGGTTCTGCCGGTTTCGCAAAATTCATCACTCTTTTAATGACAGATTCCATTTTTTGTGAAGCAGATCGTATGGCATCAATAGATGGTTTGATTTTATGAATTTTTTCCGGGTTTTCAAAACTTTTTTCTATTGTTCTGATATAAATATTAATGCCAGACAGAGGATTTCTGATTTCATGGGCTATCCCGGCTGATACATGCCCTAAAGATGCCATTTTATCCTGAACTGCCAGCAGACGTTCCAACTCTTTTGCCCTTGTCATATCTATGGTAATCAGCAAAAGAGCTTTTTTATCCTGATGGTCAATGGGTCTGGTAATACAGTTTACCCATTTCATAGTTACCGGCTCATTTTGATCAGATGATTTAAAAAACCTGAAATCCATTTCCGACTGCACCAAAGCTCCTTTTACAATCTGCTCATACAGTTGTTTTGCCTTTTTCAAATCATCCTGATGGATATGTTTATAGGCTGGAGAGTCAAACAACCCCAAATTCCCCATGAGTTCAGACTGTCGTGAATTTTTATAGACAACCGTACCATCCTGGATAATCGCAATACCGTTGGGGGAATTTTCCACAAGGTCCCTGAATCTTTTTTCACTTTTTTGTATGGCACGCTCATTTTTTTTTCTTTGAATCAATCTCCACATGCCCTGAGTCAGCAGACTCAGCTGTCTTAAATCTGAAGAGTCATAATCGCTTTTTTTATTCCCCATGCCTGCAACAGCCACAATTTTATCTCCACTGAAAACAGGAACACTTATGTATCTAAAATTTTTTTTATGTTCTGTTGGAGCACCCTTTTTATATAAATTCAAGTATTCATACTTGTTTGAAATTGAGGGTTTACCTTTACGGATAGCATCTCCCCAAAATCCTTCGGTATCAGCGCCGAATCCAGTAGCAAGATTATGTTCAATCTTTTTCTTTATCGAAAAAGTGCTGCCTGGATTAACCTCATACATGATTCCTTTTTGATCTTCAAAAGCCAGATATCCAAAGTTGCTTTTTGTCAGACGAATCATCTGCTGAAAGGCAAAATCAATGGTTTCCCGGATAGAGGCATGGGTACGTTCGTTCAATTCCAGTAATGCCTCAAGGCGTATCTCATTAAATCTGAGTTCCTCGGTTCTCTGCATCACCTGATTTTTCAACATTCTGTTCCAGATCAGAATTGAACTGGTGATAAAAAGAACAGTCAGGGCAATTGCTGAAACAATATACCAGAATATTTGGGTTTGGTAGAATCTTATGGTTTCAAGCCGAATCCATTTGGCATGTATCTCTTTGTGCTCTTTTTCACTGATATTTGCCAGGGCTTTTTCAATAATTTCAGCCAAAACAGGCCAGTCTTTTCTTATCCCCAAACCAAGATTGAGTTCAAAACCAGTATCACCAGCCAGTCGAAGATTTGTAATTTTTTCAGTTTCAATGACATACAGGGCATTGGGCACTTCAATGATCATGGCATCAAGTTCACCAAAAGAGACTTTATGCATACCCTCATTGCCGTTTAACACATCTGTGAGGGTAAGTTCAGGATAATTATCTCTTATAAATTTACCCACTGCATACTCCTTTGGCACACCTATTTTCATCCCCTGCATCTGATCGAGGGTAAAGGTTTTTGTTCTGGATTTTTCTACAATTATTGTTGTTTTAATATCCAGATAAGGGGTTGACCAGTTCATAAACAGTTTTCTTGCAGGGGTAGCCTGAGCTGCGCTAATGATGTCAATTTTCCTCTCTTTAGCAAGAGAAAGTATTTTTTCCCAGCTTTTAATCCTGACAATTTTAAATTTAAACTCAAATTTTTTTTCTATCAAACGAATATAATCAGCAACCATACCCTGATACACTCCGTTTTTATCAAAAAACTCCATGGGTTCCCAGTCAGGAGCAGGTGCCAACCTGATTTTTCCGTCATGAACATTCAACCATTTCCGTTCATCCCTGGTTAAGATATCGTTTCCGGCAAAACCAGTAGTTGAATAAAAAAGAATAGCTAACCAAAAAAGAACATCATGAATAACAGCTCGTAAAATTAAATTTATCCTTTGGTTGTCCATATCTGCTATTTTAACCTATTAAAATTGTTTTGTACCACTTTATTTATGATTTACTGATTGTAACACATATTAAAATCAGTATTCAAGATATATACCATAACCACTCTTTCATACGGTCACCGGACCTAATGCCTTATAGTTGCAGTTTAAATCCGGTTTACAGTTTTTAATAAAATTCTGATTTATATTCTTATCTGAAAAATAATATGAGAATTTTTCAACTTTTTAATAATTTTTCAACTTTATTTTTATCTGCAACCAGAGTTGATAAAAATTGTATTCTTTTAGAAATTTGCAATTTTGAATACTTTAAAAAAGATAACATTGAAAAATTTCATTTAAAATAAATTCATTTTTATATAATAAAAACAATAAGATATTTTAATTTCAAAAAGATATTTATTTATAATTAAGTTGTGGCATACATCATGCAAAGTTTCTAAATTTGTTGTTAAGTGAGATTTAGAATAAAAAATAAGTTGCAATTTTTAACATAAAAATAAAAAGGGAGATAACAAATGGCGGATTTTAATGCAATGCAGGAGTCTTTAGTTAGCTGTGACAAGGATAAACTTGTGGGTCTGGTAAATGCAGCATTGGCAGAAGACATAAGTGCATCAGATATTTTAAACCAGGGATTGATCGCTGGTATGGATATTGTTGGTGAAAAAATGGAAAACGGTGACATGTTTATTCCCGAAGTACTTATGGCAGCCAAAGCAATGGGTGAATGTGTGATTATTTTAAAGCCACTGCTCGGTGAGGATGAGTCTTCAAAAGGTGGTAATGTAGTTATTGGAACTGTCAAAGGTGATCTTCATGACATAGGTAAAAACCTTGTTGCAATGATGATGGAGAGTGCCGGTATGACAGTTCATAATGTGGGAGTTGATATTGCACCTGAAGATTTTGTTACTCAGATAAAAGAAAAAAATGCCCGGATTGTCTGCCTGTCAGCTCTTTTGACCACTACAATGCCCATGATGAAACAGACTGTTGATGCCATAGTTGAAGCAGGTTTGAGAGATCAGGTTAAAGTTATGGTGGGTGGTGCGCCTGTAACCCAGGCATTTGCCGATGAGATCGGAGCTGACGGCTTTGCAGCGGATGCAGGTTCTGCTGCCAGATTTGCTAAAACTCTTTTAGCATAACATTGTAAGACCGAAAATCAGCCAAGTTGCCGGTTTTCCAAACAAATTCAGCTAATTTTCCTGAAAAATCCCATTGAACGGAACCAGTGCCAAAAATTGAGCGAAGCGGCTTTTTGCACCACACACCTCCGAGATGACAAAGATTTTATTTAAAGCTCTATAACGGATTCAGGGACCCCTTAAACTTAAACTTAAACTTGGACTTGGACCAAGTCCAAGTTTACGGGCATGTTCATAGGCATCCGTTATAATCAGAAAAACAGGAGAACATAAATGAAGTTTATAAAAAAAGCTGCAAAAACAGCAGGGTCAAATTCAGATAAAACCCGTAGTATAGTACAGAGTATCCTTTCGGATATTGAGGCTAATGGTGAAAAGGAAATTTATGCCCTTGCCAAAAAGTTTGATAAGTGGGAAGGCGATTTTATTTTAAGCCATGAAAAAAAGAAGCGTTTAATTGATAAAGTACCTGAAGATATAAAAAAAGATATCAGGTTTGCCCATGAACAGATATATGGATTTGCAAAAGCTCAAAAAGGGAGCTTAAAAGAGTTTGAAAAAGAAACCATTCCAGGTGTTCGTCTTGGGCAAAAAATTGTTCCCATGGAGGTTGCCGGATGTTATATTCCTGGTGGGCGCTTTGCCCATGCCTGTTCCGCTCTCATGAGCGTTGCAACAGCAAAGGCTGCAGGTGTAAAAACTGTTATTGCCTGCTCTCCTCCTCGTGGAGACAGTATTGCTCCTGCTGTTGTGTATGCTTTGGAAGTCGCAGGTGCAGATATTATTCTTGAGATGGGAGGTGTTCAGGCAATTGCCACCATGGCATTTGGTCTTTTCACAGGAAAACCAGCCAATATCCTTGCAGGTCCCGGCAACTCCTATGTTGCTGAAGCAAAAAGTATTCTCTCTTCTGCAGGACAATGCACAATTGATGTGTTTGCAGGGCCAACGGAATCTGCCATTATCGCAGATAAAACTGCTGATTATATGACTATTGCGATTGATCTTGTTTCCCAGGCAGAGCACGGGATTGATTCGCCTGTATGGCTGTTCACAGATTCAAAAGAAGTGGGAGAAAAAGTCCTTGAAGTGATACCAAAAATTATTGCTGATATGCCTGATCCTGATGTTCCTGCATCCTCATGGCGTGATTATGGAGAAATAATTCTTTGTAAGGATAGAGAAGAGATTTGTAAAGTAAATGACCAGTATGCTGCTGAACATGTGCAGGTGATGGCACGGGATATTGAGTGGTGGAAAGAAAACCTCACCTCCTATGGTTCCCTGTTTCTTGGTGAAGGAAGTACAGTTCCCCACGGCGACAAGTGTTCCGGCACTAATCATATTCTTCCTACCAAAAAAGCAGGGTATTATTCAGGTGGGCTAAATGTCTTTAAGTTCCTCAAAATTTATACATATCAAGAGATCAGCAAAGAAGCCAACATGGTCATCAGCGGGGCTGCATCTCGATTATCACGGGTTGAAGGAATGGAAGGTCATGCAAGAGCCTGTGATTTCAGATTAAGAAAATATTTCCCGAATCAGGCGTGGAAATTCAATGTCTATGAACAGACTGAATATTAACTGATTATAACGGATGCGGGGAGCCCTATGAACATGCCCGTAAACTTGGACTTTAAGTTCAAGGGATCCCGTATCCGTTATAATCAGAATATTTGATTCTGGAGTATTAAACATGAATCAGGAGTGAATCTCATGACCGATATAGATCAAAAAAAATTCACAAAAAATTTTACTTTACAGGAACCTATTGGAAAACAGGGGATTGAAAAAGCCCTCTCAATATTGAATTCCGGTAAGATTCACAGATATAATGTGGATGAGGGAGAAAAAGGCGAGACTGCTCTGCTCGAAGAGGAATTTGCAGCATATATGGGTAAAAAATATTGCCTTGCCTGTGCATCATGTGGAAGTGCTATGTATCTCGCACTTAAAAGTGCCGGCGTAAAATCTGGAGATAAGGTTTTGTGTAATGCCTATACTCTTGCTCCTGTTCCTGGAGCAATTGAAAATTCAGGAGCTGACATTGAACTTGTTGATATAGTAGATGATTACACCATTGATCTGGATGACCTTGAAAGAAAAGCCAAAAAAGAGAAGAATGCTAAATGGCTTATGCTGTCCCACATGCGCGGGCATATCACCAATATGGAAAGAGTTGTTGAAATATGCAATGCTGATAATCTGGTCCTGATAGAAGATTGTGCCCACACAATGGGGGCATCATGGGATGGCAAAAGATCAGGTTCGTTTGGAAAAGTCAGCTGTTTCAGCACCCAGACATATAAACATATGAATTCAGGAGAAGGAGGACTTCTTGTTACAGATGATCCTGATCTCATTGCGCGTGCAATTATCTATTCAGGATCATATATGCTCTATGAACGGCATACTGCACGACCTCCAATGGATGTTTTTGAAAATATTAACACAATGGTGCCTAACTATTCCTGCCGAATGGATAATCTTAGAGCAGCCATATTAAGACCTCAGTTGGAAAATCTGAATACCCAGTGTGAATGTTGGAACAGACGTTACAGATTTTTGGAGCAGGGTTTAATTCAAATCAAGGGTATTACCTGTCCGAAAAGAGATCCTCGGGAAAACTATGTCGGCAGCTCCATCCAATTTTCCCTAATTGATCAAGATGAAACAACCATCAAAAAATTTCTTATCAAATGCATGGATCAGGGTGTTGAACTCAAATGGTTTGGCAGCGAAAAACCTGTTGGCTTTACAAGTGTTTATTCAAGCTGGGAGTATTTTAATAATCTGCCTTATCTTGCCAATACCAAGCGCATTCTTGCCACAATGTGCGATATGCGCATCCCTCTGACATTTGACATAAAGGACTGCAAACTGATTTTACAAATCATCAAAGATGTTGCTCAAACCATATTGAAATAAGGAAATATTATGTCTGAAACAGTAATCACAACCGATAGGGCCCCTTCTGCCAGAGTCAATAAAATTTACGCTCAATATTTTAAAAAACCGTTTCCTGCCAAGTGCCTTTCAGGTGGCTGCATTGCCATTAGGTGCTGATGTGGAAGTGAAAGCTGTTTTTCAATTATAACCATATATATAGAAAGGATAATCCTAATGAATTTCACAAAATTTCCAAGAAGAAAATATCTTCAGGGCTCAACCCCTGTTGAATCTATGCCTGCATTGAGCAAAGTGCTTGGTACAGATGTTAATTTGTATGTCAAACGAGATGACCTGCTGCCTGGATCTGCCGGTGGTAATAAAACCCGCAAACTTGAGTTCTGTATTGCTGATGCACTGGAAAAAGGTGCTGACACCATAATTACCTGTGGTGCTGTTCAGTCAAATCATGCAAGATTAACAGCTTCATGGTCTGCTAAAGAAGGTCTTGAGTGTCATCTGCTCCTTGAAGAACGTGTTAAGGGGTCTTATAAAAAGAAAGCCAGCGGCAACAATTTCCTTTTTGAGCTTCTTGGTGTAAAAAGTATAGAAGTTGTTAAAGGCGGCTCTGACATGATGGCTCAAATGGAGAAAAAAGCTGATGATCTGACAGCAGCAGGAAAAACACCTTATATAATCCCAGGTGGCGCCTCCAACCCGATTGGTGCCACAGGATATGCTGTATGTGCAGAAGAGACCATGAATCAGCTAAATGAAATGCGGCTTGATATAGACCATATTATTGTTCCATCAGGCTCTGCTGGTACCCATGCAGGGATGGTGGCAGGTATGACAGGTGTCAGTGGTAATATTCCCATCAGCGGTGTAAATGTGTCAAGGCCCAAAGAAGAGCAGGAAGAGATTGTTTACAAGCTGGCTGAAGAAACTGCCCAAAGGCTTGAAGTAAAAATGGGTATCAATCGTGAAGATATTGTCTGCTTTGATCAGTATGTAGGACCAGGTTACTCTCTTCCAACAGATTCCATGGTTGAAGCTGTAAAACTTTTTGCCGGGACTGAGGCTATTCTTCTAGACCCTGTATATTCAGGCAAAGCTGCTGCTGGTCTTATTGATCTTGTTCGGAAAGGACACTTTCCAAAAGGTTCCAACGTGTTATTTCTCCATACTGGCGGTTCTCCTGCACTGTATGCTTATATGGATACTTTCAGACTGGATATTAATGAGCACTGACACAGGGAGCTGTTTTTCAGCAGTTCCCTGCTTACCAGCAATATAACGAATTGAAATACAGGGAACTACACACTGATAATGATCTTGAAATTAAATGTTTTAATCAGGAATTAAAAAAATATGAGCAAAAATAAAGAAAAAACAGTTGGAATCATTGGAGGAATGGGACCGGAAGCTACTATTGATCTGATGCAGCGTATTATTCTCCTGACACCAGTATTGGATGATATTGATCATATCAGATGCATTGTGGATAATAATCCCAAGGTTCCATCAAGAATAAGGGCTATTATTGATGGGGATGGAGAGAATCCAGGTCCTTGCATGGCAGGTATGGGTAAAAAGCTTGAAACCCATGGAGCAGACTTTCTTGTGATTGCCTGCAATACTGCTCATTATTATTATGATGTGGTGCAAAAAGCTGTAAATATTCCTGTCATTAATATGATATATCTTGTATCCAAACATGCAAAAATAAATTTTCCTGAGCAGAACACAATTGGCATGTTAGCCTCCCCTGCAGTTGCGATGACTGAGCTTTATGCTAAAAAGCTCAATAAACTTGGTATTAGAGATATCTGGCCGGATTCTGATTATCAGGACACTCTTTTTAATGTAATCAAAGAGGTCAAAAAAGGAAACACCAGTTTAACTGTTCATAATGATTTTAAAAAAGTATGTGAACATCTTTCAGATAAAGGTGTAAAAGCAGCCATTATTGCCTGCACCGAACTTGGTATCCTTAATAGGCCATCTTATTTAAATTTCCTTGATGCTGCCCAAATCCTAGCTGCTGAAATAGTGCAGATTGCTAAGAGTGAAAATTGAATTAATGAAAAACAGTGATCATTTTTATCTTGAAAAATCAATAAATATCCTGCCTTGATGATACTCTGATTTGATTGCCGGGACAGACCTGCGAGGTTTCCAAAACCTCGCAGGTCTCTTCTGTTCTGAACTGACAAACTCTGTTTTACAATTTACAGCTTACCCGGAGAAAATCCGTCCTCTCCGCTCGGATCCGCATGATATTCCGAAGAATTATAGAGTTGGATCAGTCGCAACAGCTCGCTCAGACCAATGCGCCAGTCCCGGGGACTGTAGTCCAGATCGTGAGCAGCGCAGGTTTTGTCGCCCTGGCCGAGTCCATATCTGTCCTCTCCGCCTGTGTCGCAATGATAGCTGCCGTTGTTGTAAAACTGGATGACCCTGAGCAGCTCTGACAAACTGATTTTATGGTCCTTAGGGGCATAATCAGCACTGTGATACCCGGAACTCGGATCGGACGAGGAAGGAGTTATAGTGCCCGAGTGGCCAGCATCTTTGTTGACCGTCTGCGGATTTCCAAAATAGGTTATCGTTCCCACACCTGAAATCACCGCGTCCAACTGCCGGGTCACATTGACCTCGCACTCGCCCGTTCCGGAAATCGTGGCCGAGCATGTTTCCGAGACAAGTCCGGAATTGCGGATGTTGCCGGCCCCTGTGATCTCAGCCGTCTGTCTCACGGCCGTTCCGGACAGCGTGATGTCTCCTGCGCCCGAAATCAGTCAGCAATGCTTCCTTGCTCATTTTCTGGGAGAGCATTCGCTGCTTTCCAGCCAGATTGATGACAGTAGCCATTTCCTCGTTCGTGGCACCCGTCGAAGCCGGGGCCAGTTCCTCTCCGAAAAATCATGCTTCGGCCCTATTTCAGCACCTTGTCAACATCCTGAAGATTCTCCTCACTGATGTTGAACTGGTGTCCTGCCTGCCTGAAATTGATAATTTTGTAAACCGAACGGGGAGATGCAACCATCCCGGTTTCCACCTGCCAGTTGTTGTCCATTGCGTCCAAAATCATTTCAGCTGCCTGTATGCCCAAGGAAATATTGTCAGGGATCACGGCAAATGTCCCGAAATCCAGCTTGGGATTGACCAGGATTTCAACACCGACAATTACCGGCTTTTTATATTTTCTGGTAAAAGGTATCCACACAGATCCCAGCAATCTGTTATTGACGATATTGCTGTCATTCGGCACCCATATTGCGCCAACCCCGTTCTTTTTCAGAAATTTCAGTCCTTTGTTCAAATTTGATTTTATACGCCCTTTGTCAGGGATTGCATACGATACCAGGTCAATGTTTTCGTTTGCACAATACGCGGCATTTCTGCTGACAAATTCCCTGAAAAATTCCCTGTGCACAATACCGACTTTGTCTGTCGGCATGTCCAGGATGGCCCGAAGATTGACAATGCTGGTGACTATCGGCACCTCATAAGAAATGCCGGCTGCATTCTTCATTCCCCTGATAACCAGTTCAGTGAATGCCGCCATAAGGGAGACAGAGGGAATGACGGGCGCGGATGCAGGCAATTCCTTCTGGTATTTCCTGTAGAGGATAATTGCGCTGTTATCCATTAAAACAACGATCCGGGGCGAGACATCTCTCATTTTCCGGGCGATATCGCCTTTTGTGGTCTTTTTCCCGATAACAAATTCTGTCACAGAGATATCTTCTTCAAGCTCATTTGTCAGTCCTGCAGTTGTTTGTTCATAATCCCTTCCGTGGGCCCGAATGACAAGAAGGGAGTCTTTTGCATGCGCCGGCATTGAAAGCGCAACAACAAGAAAACAGAAAATGCCGATGCCCAGGCATCTGCAATGAACAAAATTTTTCATTTTTATTCCCATTTGTCAATCTCCAGCAATAACATAACTTTGTTGTCCATCCCCTTGACAGCCTTCACGACCAATGACGCATCACCCTCCTTTTTCAAAGCCAGGGCAATAATTCCTGTCCGCATCTTAGGTATCGGGGTGACGACAAAGTTTAATCTGGATCTTTTCTTAAAGTAGCTGACATAGTGGTCCTGTATGATAACTGCTTTGACCATTTTAAAAACCAGTAATTCCAGCAGGTCTTCTATTTTTAACACGCGCCTGAGTTTGGGGGCCGGCCTGAAATAGCTTCCGACAAATTTCTTCATCCCTTTTCTGCCAAGGATGCCTACTACGCCCACTGCTTCGCCGGCAAGATTGCCGGGATCAACTTTCTCATCCACGGAAAGAAGCATATAAGGCTCATCAGCTGATCCGTCACGGATGCCCCTGAGTTTTATTGAATATCCCGCCACCTGTCTGACGACAGGACCTTTGGCAAGAATCGCATCAGGAGGAGCGGTTCCGATTTTTTTCTCGAAATCCCGGTAACGACCGAAAACTGTGATTTCAATACCCGGCAACACCTCAGTCATTTTCTTGTTTATGACACGGGGGCGTTGGGTTGTCGGATAAAATACATAAAGGCTTTCAGCATAACCTGCCCGGCTGCAGAATATTAAGAGAAAAACCAGCAAAATGCTTTGCCATAAATATTTATTGAATTTGCTCATAATTTTCAACTGTGCTCCGGAGTGCCAAACTTGCCGTTTGGCATACCTGAAACCGGGGTCTCTGCCAAACTGCAACTCTGATTAAGATTACCTTGGTCATCAAATTTTTTCCTGTCATTCCAACGAAAGTGGTAATCCACTGCCCTCCTGTCGGCAAAAGTGGCTTCCTGCTTACGCAGGAATGACAGGATTCTTGCCGGAATCAGGTCAGAAAACTTGATCATCGTGGGATTAAGAGTGGGGAACTTGTTTCATTTTTGTCCTCATTCCCAAGAATCTAAAATCGCCACACTAACTGTGCATAGAAATCCCGTATTGTTTCGGTATTGCGTTTTGGCAGCCTCAGACTGCCTCTCGACATATACACATCCTCATACTCCGGATGATGGCCGTCGAAAAGGTTGTGCGCTCCGATAACCAGTTCAATATGTTCATTCGGGCACCAGCCCAGGCGCAGGTCACAGCGGACATACTTATCAGCATTGGTGCGGTCGCCCCTGAGCCTGTCCACATAATATACGGATGCATCCAGTTCAATGTTATGCCGCAGGTTCAGCATGGAGCGCAGGCTGAACTGATTGTGCGGAGATTCGTCCTCATCTGCCAGGGAGTCGGCATCTTCGCTCGGATCATCAAGAAAGAGAAGCATGTCCATGTAACTGTATGCGGCAGTGAGTCTCCAGTTTTCTGTCACGTTCCAGGTCCCAGCCATCTCAAAGCCGTAAGACTCCCCATGCATGAGATTGTCATACATTTTGTTTTTGGGCGCCAGTGGTTCACGGGTTTTCAGCTTGTCGTAATCATTGTAAAACATGGTTGAGTCCAGAAAGAAGTTTTTTCCCAGTCTGATACGGTGCCCGAGTTCGTAAGCAATCAATGTTTCTGATTCAAAGTCAGGATTGCCATGATAGGTTGTGGTCCCTGCTTTTATATGAATCCCGCGTTCGGCCCGGGAAGGGGTTTTGACCGCCCGTGACACCGCACCCCACAGCACATGGTCTTCACCGAGCATCCAGAGCAGACGGGCACTTGGCTGGATTTCAGTTCCTGTGTATTCAAAATATTCAAACTTTGTTCCCAGCGTGAACCGCAGTCTGTCCGGTATCAGACTGATGGTATCCTGAACAAAGGCAGTGTAAAGTTCCTGTTGTTCCTCATCCGGAGTGTAATACACTGTGGCACTGTCTTCCGGTGGTTTCAGTTTGTCATCTTTGTAGCGGAATCCGAACCCATAGAGGATATTGTGGCTCTGGCCCAACTGAAACCTGTGGACAAAATCAAGGTCAAAAGTGTCCTGGCTTTTCAGAAGCGCATCATCCTCACGTTCAAGCTTGTCATAATAGAACTGCAATGACATGTTCCCGCCATTATCCAGCTCGCGTTCCCAGCGGGTCAGAAGATTCATGCCGGAGGTCTCTTCCTTCACATCTTTGTTGATCTGGCCGATGGTGCCGTCCTGCACATCACCCTGAAAGGTCAGGGTATCTTTTTGGGAAATATCCCACTCTGTGCGAAAACCGGCCCGCCCTGTTCGCCATGCCCCGGTTGTTTCCTCGTCATAATAATTGTCATAAGCGCCGTATTCGGAGAACTTGGCATAAACGCGGTAATGAAAATCATCTCCCAACTGCCCGCCATGCCTGGCCCCTGCCAGAGCGCGTTCATAATTGCCGGCCCGCAGGCTTACCAGGTTGCCATGTGTCTGCTTTGCCGATTTGGTGATAATGTTGATGATCCCGTTCACTGCATTGACGCCCCAGAGGGTGGCTCCCGGGCCGCGAATGATCTCAATGCGGTCCACATCTTCCATGAGCAGATTATGCTCATCCCATATAACGCCTGCATACAAAGGAGTGTAGAGATTCCGGCCATCCATGAGCACCAGGAGCTTACCAGAAGGATAGCTGTTGAATCCCCTGGAAGTTATGGCCCATGTGTTGCTGTTCACCCGCGCCACATGAAGCCCCGGAACCATACGCAGGGCCTCGGGGATGTTGCTGATACCCGCACGGCGGATGTCTTCCTGAGTGACAACAAACACGGCTGCTGTTGTATGAACTTGGGTTTGTTCCTTTTCCCGGGTGATGGTTATTTCCATATTCATCAAATCAGCCAACGAAAATGTATCAAGAGGATCATAAGCCTCCTCAGCCGACACGGGCCGGGGAATCAGGGAAATCAGAGAAAAAATATATATGATAATGATACAGAATTTTCTTTGTGGCATTGTCGTATCCTCCTTTGTGGAAAATTATCTGAAATGCCAAATTCACTCCACCACGAACCCGCATCCGTTATTCAACACACCCAGCGGAATTTTGGTTCCCTACAAATCAGCGCACCCGTTCTTTTTGCCCAAAGGTGTGGTGGGCAGTCTTTCACTGGGCTGATGAAAATGTCACAAACAGAGTTGCCAATTGTGATCCCGTTTTTTTGTTCCACCTAATTTTTTTAACTTAAAAATCAGTCGGTTACAAAATAGCCGGAACAAAAACGGGATCAGCTTTTTGAGAGCATCAACAACAGATTCATCACCCCAGTCTTTCACCGTAATATCGAATCGGGAAACGAGCGTTGCTTAAACCACTCAGGTCAGCCTCCTTGTGCTATATATAATGTCTGTCCCGGAATCAGGGCGGTCAGAATATTTTCGATGTATATCACAAAGTCTGTCATCTGTCAAGAGAAATTTTAAATCTGACTGCATGACTATAAACAATCTGTTCTGTGACAGACCTGCGAGGTTTCCAAAAGTTCGTAGTTCCGCCTTCAGGCGGCAAAAATTCGTAGCCTTTAGGCAGCCAGTACAAACCGCCTGAAGGCGGAACTACTCATTCCTGTGACCTCTGTGGTTTCATAAAAACCCAGATTCCTTTCATCCGCCTTCACCCGCCTCTGCAACCTGAATCCACTCTCCCGGAATCCGGCCATTAATCGTGGCATCATACATTGTTTCAGCCGTGATCATGGGCAGGTAGAACTTGCCCAGATAACTCGCGTTCAGCAGAATCCGAAAGATTTTTGACTCGCCCTGTCTGATGTCAAAGTAAGTATAAACCCTGTCATCGCGAATATCCTGATAATCATAGTCCGATTCAGGGCCGAGATCAGGAGCATCAGAATCAGACATATCCATCCGCGTATTGCGGATTTCCCAGCCCGAGGGGAAAACATGAGACAGCGCAACTTCCTCGTAATCTCCGCTATGACCGCTGTTCGTCACAGTTACCCGGACCACAAAATCTGTTCCCTGATCCAAGTTCGTGTGATTCAAAGGTTTTCCTTTAAGCGTAAAATAATCCGCACTGAGTTTTAAGCCATTTTTCGCCGCGGTTTCAGTTCCCACAGCGGGAATCCCTTCCAGAATGACCCGGGGATAAAGCATTGTATCGCCGGTATTCCTGACAACGATGATGCCAGAACTGCTGTCTCCCGCATCCAACTGCATTTGCACAAGAGGATGCTTGGAAGAGACCGCTACTTCCTCGCCGTTATTCCAGGAAAAAGCAAATTTCATCTCATCCGAGTTTCCTGAGATACCCGCATGGCGGGCCATGGCAACAAGGGCATAAGCCGTAGTCTGGGTACTCAGGGACTTGGTGCTGCCCAGCTCCGAGGAGATGGCCTTTGCAATGGGCATGGCATCTTCCGGCCGCCCCATGAGGCATAAGGATTCCAGGATCATGGCCTTATCCCGCAGATCAGAGCCATAAGTGTTTGAAAGCTCACGGTACGCGGATATGGAAATTTTCCTGTCCTGAATCAGGTCTTCAGCCGCTTCCGGCTGTCCAGCCAGATGATAGGCCGAGGCAAGTCGCCATCGGGCCGCGGTGGGCAGATTCCGTTCTTCTCTCAGCCGGTTCATGGCCCCGAGTTCCGCGGCCCCGGAAAGTGCCAGCGTATAGAGACGATATGCCTGAATCAGTTCTGAACGCGTCCGATCCGGGCCCCATGAAATCGCCTTTTTGCGCTGATACGTCTTCCACGCGCTGATCACCCGCAGGGGGAGCAGATAGCCGGCTTTTTCAGCTTCGAGAAGGAAATGCCCCGCATAATTCGAGACCCAGTCTTGGGCCCTGGTCTCTCCGGGCCAGTAGGCAAATCCGCCGTCTGTTGTCTGAAATGTCCGCAACCGTCCGATTCCCGCTTTGACATTCTGCTGAATTTTATCCTGCTTATCTGGAGAAAGTTCAAGCAGTTTGTCCAGATAAAGTTGCGGAAACACGGCCGACGTGGTCTGTTCAACACAGCCATGGGGGTAGCGGATCAGAAAACTGAGCCGTTTCCCCAGATTGAGCGGCGGAATCCGCGCTGTCTCAAGGGTAATGGCGTTGCTTCCCGTCACACCAGGAAATTTTATCGCCTGCTTCCACATCTCACCTTTGGAAATCGCCGCTTCCACGACATCCGTAACCAGCCCGCCCGGCATTCTCACGTCGAGTTCAATATGCTGGCCGGCGTTCACATCTCCCGCTGCGGCCTTCACAGAAACCGACGCTATGCCGATATTCGAGCCTGCTTTAAGTCTGAAGGTGATGACATCATCTCCGGGTTCTGAAAAGGCAATGCTTTTGTGGGAAGAATCTGTGACAGAAACAGGGCCTTGAGTCTCTATGGTTATTGAGACCTCCTTCACCGTTTCATCCATGGCAAATACAGAAATCGGCATTTCCACTTCCTCATCCGGTCCGAGTACCCGGGGGAGCGTTGCCAGCACCATGAGCGGTTTACGGACAAACACCGCCTTTCTCTGGGAACCGAATGCTCGGTCCTGTCCCGCGACCACCATGACCCTGACCGATCCCACATACTGGGGAATGTCAATGACATGGGTATTCTCCTCATCTTTCCCGAGTTTAAAAGGCCCGATAAATCGCACCATTGGCGGAAAGCGGTGGGCTTTTTTCTTTCCTTTGTTGATAAGGGCATCATCCCCTCCGATGGCCAGGAGTTGTTCAAGCGCGCCGCTGTAAGCCCCCGCGACCATATCGAAGATATCCCATGTTCTCACGCCAAGTGCCTCTTTTTTATAAAAATGGGATCGAGGATCAGGTGTCTTAAAGCGCGTAAGTCCCAAAAGCCCCTCATCCACCACTGCGACAGTATAGGTCATGGGTTTCCCGTCTGCCTCGCTGATGATAATCTCGGCTTTCTCCTCCGGTATAAACGATTCCGGCACCCCGATCAAGGGCCTCAGGAGGGTTTCGGGATCATCAATCCTGATCGGAATCACCCCGTACATCCGAATAGGGAGATCGTTTTCTGTCTGCTGGTGGGGCTGGAGAAACGTGACATGCGCGTACACATTGGGCGACATCGCACTGGTGGCAGGGAATTCATAACGGGTATGTTCCTCGCCGGACGATTCTATCCATGCGGTCTGGATCACCCGTGTCCCGGACTCAATACTGACCAGCCCCCGGCCCTTTTTCCCGGTCGGAATACTCAGGCTCACTTTTTCGCCGACCTTATACGCGTCCTTGTCCGCGGAAAAACTCAGCACAGTCGCGCCGTCCGGAGAATCTTTCTGGGCCCGCCCTGCCCATCCGGGCCAGTCAATATAGAAGGCTTTGCCGGTGCAATGATCGCCGTTGGTATCACACGCCCGGATCAGATACCGCCCCCATGATGGATATTTGATCTCAAACTGCCATTCACCTTTGCCGTTTATGATCGGAACCTTATCTGTCCGGATAGGCGTGTGGGAAGATGAACCCACATACTCGGCAAGGGATTCTTTTTCTTTCTCCCACCACCATCGCCATTTGATCTTGTACAATTTTATTTCGGCTTCGCCATTTGTCACAGGTTCTCCGTGATTATCCAGCATCGCAATACTGACTGTGTGAGGTGTATCCGTGAGGAGCATCCCCCGCGCCTTGTCTCCTTTTGGGGTGCGAATGCCAAGATAGCGTTCATAAGGATAACAGGGTATGCTGAACCGATCCGAACTGAACGCGCCCCCCGGTTCAAACACGCGGGTTTTGAAATTTGCCGTCAGCATTCCCGGGGACACATTTTGGGGCCAGGCTTCTGATACGACCGTTGCCTTGCCTTTTCCATCCAAATTCCCCTCGAAGATGGTCTGCGTCTCCGGCTGATATGTCCTGACCGGATCATCAAATATGTATGCCTCATACTTGGGGAAATGGGTCCGGGCTGAGGTGAAGAGCAGCTCGACATCTGATTTCAGCCCTTTTGCGACAGCTCCGTGGAGCCACGTCGAGGAAAGTTCACCGGTGAGTTTCCCTTCGTACCAGGCATCACTTTCAAAATCAAGACCGATTTTCAGACGGTTCGGCATGATGGTTTCGATTTTCAGGATTTTCTCAAAGGTCGCACCGCCTGCCCTTACCCGCGCAGTCCAGTTTCCGGTGGGCGCGTCCGGGTCTGTTCCGGTTTTAAAACTGTAGAATCCGTTAAGCGATTCGTTCTTCTTTATGGTTTTGACAATCTGGTCCCTGGGATTCCGCAGTTCAAACAGAATCGGATGATTTTTCGGCAGTCTGTTCTCGTTGTCCAGCAGGATAAAGGTGAGATAAATCGGATCACCTGGCCGCCATACCCCGCGTTCACCATAGAGAAATCCCTTCAGCCCCTTGTCCACAGTATCTCCTGAAACATCAAAGTGACTGACGGACAGTGCTGAGCCGTCATCCAACTTCAGATATCCTGTCTGACCGCCATGTTGTGCCACGAGCAGAAAGGGCTTTCGCCTGGAGCGGAGAAGAGCCATTCCGCTGCTGTCAGTCGTTCCTGTGTTGAGTAACTGGCGCTGGTAGTCCATGAGGGTGATCACCGTGTCCGGCAGGGGTTGAGCCGTTTTTATATCGGTGGCGACAACAGTGACTGAATCATCGCCTCCCTGTTTGGCAATGAGACCGATATCGGAAACGAGCACATTCCGTGAGACTGAGATGTTATGATCCTCATAAGCCCTGTAGTATCCGGGATGACATGGATTCTCACGCTCATCATAGTATTCCCACCAGTTGTGATCTTCGTCCCCATCGTAGGTGTTCCAGTTGCTGTCCTGGGTCTCCTCATCCCAGTTGTTCTCCGCCAAGATTTCCTGTGCGTCCGGTTCTGATCCGTTTTCAGCATCCGGGCAGGGGTAAACAATATGACGTTGAACAAATGAGAGCTGAAGCCTGAAAAATCCCCCGGGATTATTCTGAACCAGCGGGGAGACATCAAGTCCGTATCGTGTCCACTGATTTTTCTTCTCCGGCGTGAACCCGAGGGAAACCGTCTTTTTCCAGATCACCCGGCCCACGCGTTTTATTTCATTGTCCTCTTCAAGGGTGCTGACCTGGAAAAACTGGGGGATGTTTTCCTCATAAACATGCATGGCCTCAACAATGATTTCCCGAAGGTTCACTGTTTCTATGGGAAGGGTCAGGCCGCGGGTGAAGGGAATAATGACGCGCTCACCCACAAAACGGGCCTGAGGTTTTATGTCTTCAAAACTGACTGTCATGCTTTTTGGTGTGCCAAGACGCTGGCCCAGGATATTCCGGATGCCAAGTTCCGCGGTGACTGTCACTTCCTCTGCCCACGGTGACGAGCTGTAAACCCGCACGATACTGCCGTCAATGGTGAATCTGAGAGGGCGTTCCTCATCACTGACCCGGATCAGACCGTTCAAATCCTGATCTTTCTCCAGAGGATCAGTAAATCGGATTTCAATATACTGCTGTTCTCCGTGCATGGCCCTGACATCTGTGACTTGGAAGGGGCCGATGGGAGGCACTGCGATATTTCTCTTTCCCTGCTTATTCGCACCAATGGCGGTTCCGTCCCATCGGAGAATGACTTCGGACGGCTCATCAAGGCGCAGAATATTGCTGATAATGTATGAATGGTTTCGTCTGTCCTTTGAGTGGGACCAGCGGATATTCAGCCCTTTCCCATTCTGCCCGGCTCTGAGCAGTTTCATGATCTTCGAGCTGTCCTCCGCGTCTGCAGTGACGAGTTTTCCGGTCAGCTGAACCTCTTTCAGATTGATCCGGCTGGCTGCCTGAAGTCCGTCAACTGTGATTTCAAAGGATTGCCTGATAACGCCGAATCTGAACTCAAAGGTTTCTGATGCTTGGGGAAGACTGGTGATTTCTGACCAGTTCAGGAAGGCAAGGTAGTTCTGACCTGCCGGCAGTTTGTCTTTGGGCCAGAACTCAAGCGTTCTTTGGTTCGCCCATGCGGCCGCGCCCTTTATCTCCGGCCTGAATGTCAGCGGAGAGTCCTTCAACGGTGCATTGAGCCTGTCCGAGCCGATCATGTTCTCTGCAAACCGGACCTGAATCATGCTCTCCCGTGAAATCAGGCCCGATGTGTGAGCAGAGATGACGGAAGGCTGTTTTTCAATGTCAAGCGACTCCGCTTTTGAAGCGAAAAGCCCAAGCATCAGAACGCACATCATTATGACGATAACGGTTTTACTTTTCATAATTCTTTACTCCTTTCTGTTGTGATGGTTTATTTGATGGCTCATTACCGGAATGACTGTTTGCAGGAATCTCGTGACGAGGCTCTGCCTCGTCACGGCGGGTGAGCTAACTTATGTAAATATATACAAATATCATGCTTGCTAAAACAATGCAGGGATGAATAATTATCCCTGCACGATTAAAAAACCTTTCTTTTTTTCCAGCCCCTTTTCTGTAAAAAATATAAACAGATATGGATATTGAAGCAGCAAGGATGGCCAGTATATATATTGTAAAAAAAGCATATTCAATGACGCATAAATATTTCGTCGGGAATTCTGACAAAAACATCATACGATAAGACACAGTTGAGATGAGTACCGCCATAAAGATCATTGCACGAAAGCCGAAACGGTCCGGCGGAATAAAGTATATGACATACAAAGTGATTATCATTATGATGACAGGCAAAAAATTTTTGAAAACAAAACTCAGCCCTTTCCTCTCAATCCGGACGGCAGCATTGATCCGGGAATAACTTATAGCGTCTTGTGAATCAGAAAGGAGCGGATCTCCGAGACTGGTATCAAGGATAATATCCTGATAAAGCGAGGCATCTCTGACAGACCAGCCAGTAGCGGCATCAAGCCGTATTTTTTTTGCAACCCCAACACCCGACACCTCTGTAACCAAAATCAGTTTGTCTCTGGTCAGCCTGGAATGACGAAGTTCAATTTTCAGGACATGCTGATCAAACGGATACATCCGGAGATCAGGATCATTTCTGAAGTCAGCAGTGACATGATATACACGGGCGGTGATATTGCCTCTTTTTGTATCCGAGATGGGCTGACCCAGTGTTACCGGCTTCACAGCATTCAGAAACGTAATCTCCCTGTCATCAAAATCCCCTTCATAAAAGAACCAGAGATAAAAATCCAAGGTGCAGACTGAGTTTCTCACATTTAAATTTCTTATTTCATTAATACGTATCCCCACATAAATCACACGGGTTTTACGCATCGCCTGTCCGTCAATCTCTATGAGTTCACCGGACAGCAACTCCTTCAGGGGATTGTCAATGGTGCTGATGTTTGTCAGATGGTATTGCGAAAATAAGGGACGGAGGTTCTCATTTTCATAAATTCCTATGGCGGGCGGTCTGGGGGCATCTCCGTTTTTATCGAAATAAATGGCTCCGGTCACGCCTCTGACAGCACTTTCATAGTCATAAAAAGTTGTCAGGGCTTCCCGGACTTTTCTCCGAGCCTCCCGTATGTTTTCTCTCCCCTCAGTTTCAGCATTTTTGATGGCTTCAACCGCAACATAGGCAGCATCATAAGCGCATGCGGCAGTCAATGAGGGTTCTTCTCCATATTCCTTTAAAAATTTCTGTCTGAATGTGTAGGCTTTTTCATTACCGATATCCGCAAGAAACGGAGAAGCCGCATAAATGCCGTCTGAAAGATAACTGACATATCCCCCTTCTGGAGAATATTCTCTGAGATTGTTCAAAAATGATCCGCCTGAGAGTGAAGTGGCTCCAATGACAGAATAAGCTTTATTCCGATATTTTATTGATATGATAATTTTTGCAGCTTCAGGGCTGTATGTTGATGTTGCAAAAAAGAGTATTCCCGGATCTTCCGTGGCTTTCAGTTCTTCTGCAATTCGTGCGAGCTGCTCTTCCGAATCTCTGCCCCCTGCTGCGTCAATACTCCATTTCTTTATAATTCTGATACCCAGCTTCCGGGCGGCCTTTTCAAAAGCTCCGGCAAGGGAAAGACCATAGGCGTTATTGACGAATATGATGCTTGCCGAGGTCTTTTTTAAAATTTTGCTGATATAATTTGCGACAAAATCCGCATAAAGGGCGTTATTGGGAACCGTTCTGAAATACCACTCATTCCCTGATGTGACAGGTCCGGTCGTGGCATACGGGGTAATGGCAGGTATGCCGGTCCTTTTATAAACCTTTCCCGCATCAATGGAGACAGTGCTTCTGTAATGCCCAATGACAAGCAGAATCTTCTCCTCTTCCGCAACTTGGTACGCCACTTCCATAGCGGTGCGTTTGTCATTTTTATCGTCGTAAGTCAGCAGTTTTATTTTCCTGCCCCTGATACCGCCCTCTTTATTTATTTCATCAAGGCACATAAGAATCCCTTTCACACCGTCTTCTCCGCTTATCTTGTCAGTGCCGCTCATCGGTCCCATCAGGGCGATATGGATCGTATCTTTGTCAGAAAAAGATATCGAAAAGAACAGGAGAATAAGAATCAGACCTGTCGCAAGGATTGCCAGAGATGTCAACAAGATTTTTTTCATAATGACGAATTAATGATGAATTGATTATAACGGATTTAGAGGAGGCCACGGTCCCTGAGCTTGCCGGTCCCTGAGCTTGTCGAAGGGGGTGCTATGACATGCAGAGATACATAATTCCCAAGCCTCCTCCTGAAACAACAAAAGGATAGACAATCCTCGCTGACCACTCAATAAGCCTTACTTTTTTAAAGTCGCCCTTCCTGTAAAGAAGATAGCCTGATACGGATGTAAACAGTGCTATGACAGCCAGTATATAGACAGCAAAAAAGGCATATTCGATGACGCATAAATATTCCAGAGGCAATTTTGATGCAAACATTATATGACAATATGCATTTGCGATGAATACCGCCATAAAGATCGTTACACGAAAGCCGAACCGGTCCGGCCGGATAAAATATATGGCATACAGAACAATTATCATTATGATGACAGGCAAAAAATTTCTGAAAGCAAAATTCAGCCCTTTTCTCTCAATCCGGATGGCAGCATTGATCCGGGAATAACTCATCGTATCTTGTAAACCAGAAACCCCGAGCCCCGTATTGCTGATGATATCCTGATAAAATGAGGTATCTGTGACAATCCATCCTGTAGCGGCATCAGGCTGTATTGTTACGAGGCTTTTCTTTTCAGCAAGCTCAGGCGTATTCGACACATCCGTAACAAGAATCAGTTTCTCTCTTGTCAGCCTGGAGTGGCGAAGCTTCACTTTCAGGGTATGCTGCTCAAAGGGATACATCCGAAAATCAGAATCACTTTTAAAATCAGCGGTAACCCGATATACACGGGTGACAACATTATTTCTCTTTATATCCGAGATGGGCTGACCCAGTGTTATCGGTTTCACAGCATTTACAAAAATAATCTCCCTACCATCAAAATCTCCTTTGTAGCGGAACCAGAGATAAAAGTCCAAGGTGGCTACAGAATTTTTCACATTTAAATTTTTTATTTCATTAATATCCATCCCCACATTTATCACACGGGTTTTACGCATTGCCTGTCCGTCAATCTCTATGAGTTCTCCAGCCAGCGATTCCTCCAGGAGATTATCAATACCTCTGATGTCCGTCAGATGATATTGTGAGAATAGCGGATGGAGTGTCTGATTTTCATAGATTCCCATGGCGGGCGGTCTGATGACATCTCCATTTGCATTAAAATAAATGGAGCCAGTCACACCTTTGACAGCATTTTCATAGTCATAAAAACTTGTCAGGGCTCTCCTGACTTTTCTCCTATCCTCCCGTATATGCCCTCTTCCCTCAGTTCCAGCTTTTTTAATGGCTTCAACCGCAACATAAGCGGCATCATAAGCGCAGACAGCAGTTACTGAAGGTTCTTCTCCATATTTTTCTAAAAATTTCTGCCTGAATTTATATGTTTTTTCATTACCGATATCCGCGAGAAAGGGAGAAGCTGCATAAATGGGGACTGAAAGATTTTCTTCCAGTGAATATTTTTTGAGATTTTCTGAAAACGCTGTGCCTGAGAGCGAATTTCCGATGACAGGATAATTTATATCCCAATGTTCCAATGTTGCAATAATTTCTGCAGATTCATAGCTGTACGTTGCCAAAAAGAGTATTCCGACATCTTCCGTTTCTTTCAGTTCTTGTACAATTCGTATGATCTGCTCTTCCGAATCCCTATCCTTTATTGTTGCGTCAACACCCCATTTCTTTATAATTCTTACACCCAGTTTCCGGGAGGTCTTTTCAAAATTCCCGGCAAGGGGAATCCCGTAGTCGTCATTGACGAATATGATGCCTGCCGAGGTCTTTTTTAAAACTTCGCTGCTATAGTTTGCGATAAAATGTGCATAAAGGGCATTATTGGGAACGGTTCTGAAATACCACTCATTCCCTGATGTGACGGATTCTGCCGTGGCAAGTGAAGTAATGGCAGGTATGCCGGCCTTCTTATAAATTTTTCCCGCATCAATGGATATAGTGCTGTAATAATGCCCGATGACAAGCAACATCTTGCCCTCTTCCGCAACTTGGTGCGCCGCTTTCACGGCGGCGCGTTTGTCGCTCTTATCGTCGTAAGTCAGCAGTTTTATTTTCCTGCCCCTGATACCGCCCGCCTTATTTATTTCATCAAGGCACATAAGAATCCCTTCCACACATTCCTCTCCGCTTAACTTGTTAGGGCCGCTCATCGGGCCCATCATGGCGATATGGATCGCATCTTTGTCAGACGAGGATATCGGGAAGAACAGGAAAATAAAAATCAGACCTGTTGCAAGGATTCCCACGGATATTAACAATATTTTTTTCATAATGATGAATGATACCCGATTCAGGAAAATGTACATTCCGGGTATTTTATTTTTTTTGAAATCCCTTATTCTGCAAGCCGCCAGTTATGAATATGCTGGCCTCCCATCGCCATGTCGTACCATTCTTTTACCCGGGGCTTTACCAGGCAAGGGGAAGTTTCAAAATAAATCGGCACAACCACGGCCTCTTCTTCGATCAGAATCTTTTCCGCACGTTTATAGAGTTTCTTCCGTTCCCCTGGGTCCGTGATTTCCCGAGCCCTGTCTGTCAACTGGGCAAAAATCACATTTTTCCACCCACTTCTGTTGGGAGAAAAATAAGGATGAAAAAGTTTGTAAAGCCAGTTGTCTGCGTCAGGATAGTCACCGCACTGTTCATATTGGAATATATGAGACATATTCCCCTGGGCAATAAATTTCTCATAGTCAGTTTTTTCTTTTCCATCAAGTTTGACGGAGATATTCAAATAATGTTTTAAAAAGGTCTGAAACGCTTGGGCAATTTCTGAACGGGCTTCGGATATCTCATACATGAAGGTAATCTCCGGGAATTTCTCACCATCAGGATAGCCAGCTTCTGCCAGCCATTTTTTCGCCTGATCAGGATCAAAATTTATGCCCATACCTTCACGGGGAGCGACTGAACCGAAAGCAGGAGGAGGCGTAAACGTTGTCGCAGGTCTGCCGTATCCTTTCAGTGCTGTTCTGACGAGAAGTTCACGATCAATGGCCGCTGAAATGGCTTTCCGGACAAGCAGATTATCAACAGGCGGATGCCCGGTATCAAAGGCATAAGCATAAGTGCAGAGTTTCGGAGTGTCTGAATATTCCCTGCTTAACATTGGTTCTGTTTTGACACGGGGAAGTTCTGCCGACGGAAGCGGGAGATAAGCACCTCCCATTATATCCAGTTCGTTATCCTCATACATTGCCAGCCCCACAGAACTTTTCTGTATGATATGATAGCGCACCTCTCGGACAGAGATTTTTTCAGCGTCGAAATAACTTGGATTTCTCCGTAGGATCATCCGTCTGTTCTTATCCCAGACAACCAGCACATAAGGGCCGTTGGTCTGAATATATTCGGGGTCGGTCCATTTTTCTCCGTATTTTTTGACGAGCTTTTGCGGCAGAGGATAATAAACTGGCAAACCGGCCATGACAGGAAAATAGGCGACAGGATGTTCAAGCGTAAATTCCACAGTAAAATCATCAGTCGCATGCACACCGAGCAGTTCCAAGGCATCCTCTGTTTGAAAGGTTTTCATTGTTTTCTCAGCAGTCGGTTCTTTGACAGCATCAATCGTTTCTTCAGTTTCAGCTATCACTTGGGCAATATCTTCGGGTGCCAGTGTTTCGGTTTGTAAAATTTCTTTTATTTTACCAGTATGTATTGCCTCGGCATTCTTCAGAATGTACAACAGGTCGGCGCGGGGAGATTTTGTCTCCGGGCTGATATTGCGCCGGATGGCCCATACAACATCGTGGGCAGTTACTGGCGAACCATCCGTCCAAACCACATCTTTCCGCAGTTGAAACTGGTAAATCCTGCCGTCTTCATCAACAGTCCATTTTTCTGCCAGTTCGGGCACCGCTTCATACGTTTTGGGATCAAGATTGGTCAGCCCCAGAAAAAGCTGGCCGACGACCTCAACAGCATTCCTGTCCAGAGCCAAACCAGGATCAATTGCAGGGATATCTTTCACAGGAAGCCTTAACGTAACGCTTTCTATGAGATCAAACCGGTCTTCCTCCTTTTTCAAGTGAGCTTCCAGAAATTCAAAGTCTCCGCCTTGCATCTCTTTAAAATGAATTGATTGCCCGATAACATCGCCGTTGGTGTCAAACGAGTAATGTCCGGGAATCCCGTGCCAGTTCTCAAGGGAGCGCAATACAGTGCTTACGTTGATCGGCACAGAGGAGCCGCTTTTCTCTATGGCATGAGCCAACACCCGGATAGCGTCATAAGCCAAGGCTGACGATGCATCAGCAGAAACTCCGAATTCTGCTTTAAAATTTCTGATAAACTTCTGGGTGCGGCCGCTGGATCTTCTCGGATCAAAAACAGTGGAAACGATGGTTCCGTCAGCAGCTTTTCCTGCAATAACAGAAAGTTGCGGTGAATCAAGACTGTCGCCTCCCAATATCGGACTGGTTACGCCCATGGCTCGCAGTTGTCTGACAATATCACCGGCAGAGGGAAGCTTTCCCCCTAAAAATACAGCATCAAAATCATATTTTTTGACCACATCCGACAGGAGGAGCGGGATATCATCCTGCCAATCAAAATATGACTTCACGGCAACAATCTCAAGCCCCAGATCATCAGCGCTTTTTGCAAAGATTTCCGCCAGTCGTCTGCCCGGGGAGTCCCTGTCATAAAGGACCAGTATTTTGTGATATTCTTTGTGATATGCAAACTTGGCCAGTTCCCGTCCGCTTTTCTCACTGGAGGAAATATTTCTGAAGGTGAAGATGCCGCCGTACTGCGTCAACGCGGGGTCCATGGCACCCGGGGAAATAAAAATTATCCCATTTCTCTCATAAGTGATGGATGCGGGAATTGCAGTCTTCCCGTGAAGATGACCCACCACAGCAACCACATCAGGATTTTTAGCCAACTTTTCTGATATCTCCAGCGCTTTTGCAGGTAATCCTTCGTCATCGTAAAAAATGGGGCTGAGTTTTCTTCCCTGAACACCTCTCTCCTGATTCAATTCTTGTATCGCCATCCTCACGCCTTCAAAAAAAAGGCCCGGCAAATCAGAGGAGGCAACGATTCCGATAACAATATCTCCTTTTGATTCATCCGAGTCTGCGGCCATTTTCGCCCGTTCAGATACCGGATCGGATTCGCAGGACAAAACAAACAATACGGAGATGAACAGGATAAAATATTTCTTCAGGGTTTGCATAATTTTGGGGTTGTCAGAGTATTGAATAAGCACGTTATTTTTTCTCCGGACTCTCCGGATTCTGTCGGACGGAGTTTGCCCTGCCGGACCCTGCCGGACGGGGTTTGCAACCCCGTCCGCAATGTTTTGTCAATCCCGGCAACAAATGTTTCGGACGGGTTGCAAACCCCGTCCGGCAAAGCCGACAAGTGCCCCGTCCGGCAAGTGAAAAATGTTTCGGACGGGGTTGCAAACCCCGTCTGGCAAGTGAAAAATGTTTCGGACGGGGTTGCAAAC
>JAOZLU010000152.1 GCA_029934695.1 Desulfobacterales bacterium
GATGTTTGATGTTTTCTGGTGGGTTCCGCTTCGCTGCACCCACCCTACAAGTATAACTGACTGACAAATGATTCGTATCACTGACATACTTGACAAAATTGGCGAACACAATCCGAATGGGGATATTGACATTGTTGACCGCGCGTATATTTATTCGGCCAGGGTTCATGAGGGGCAGATGCGGCTGTCCGGAGAACCCTATCTGTCTCATCCCCTTGAAGTTGCCGGTATTCTGGCAGATATGCGGCTGGATACGGTGAGCATTGCCTCGGCCCTTTTGCACGATGTGATTGAAGACACCCACGCGACCGGCGGGGAAATAAAGGAAATGTTCGGTCAGGAAGTCTGCCATATCGTGTCCGGGGTCACCAAGCTGAGCAAGATCCCCTTTCACACCTCACAGGCACGCCAGGCAGAGAGTCTCAGAAAGATGCTCCTTGCCATGGCAGATGATATCCGGGTGATACTCATCAAACTGGCTGACCGTCTTCATAACATGAGGACCCTGAAATATCACAGAAAAGAGGAAAAAAAGATAACAATTGCTCAGGAAACCCTTGATATTTATGCTCCCCTTGCCTCCCGTCTCGGTATCTACTGGATGAAACGGGAGCTTGAAGATATGTCCTTCATGTATCTGAACCCCGGAGAATATGAGCGAATAAAAGGTCTGGTCAGCAAGGATAAGGAAGAACGCGAAGGATATATTGAAATGGTAAACAGCCTGATCCGGAAAGAGATGAAGAGGGCAGGTCTGAAATCCGAGGTTCTGGGGAGATACAAGCATTTTTACAGCATTTATCAGAAAATGACCAGTCAGGACCTCGCTTTTGAGGATGTCTATGATATCATTGCGTTCAGAATTATCCTTGACACAAAACCCCAGTGCTATGAATCCATGGGATTTTTGCATGCCCTGTGGAAACCCATTGATATCAAATTCAAAGATTATATCGGACGGCCCAAGCCGAATATGTATCAGTCCCTCCATACAACTGTCGTTGGCCCTTCCGGGGAGCGCATAGAAATACAAATCCGGACCCGTGAAATGGACAATGTTGCAAAATCCGGAATTGCCGCGCACTGGGGATACAAAGAAGGCAAGCCTGTTGATGAGAATGTGAGGGAAAAATTTGCCTGGATTCAAAATCTGATCGAAAATCAGGAAAACACCAATGACCCCAATGAATTTCTGGAAAATGTCCGCATTGACCTTTTTCCCGATGAAGTTTATGTATTTACGCCTCAGGGAGAAATAAAATGTCTGCCAAAAGGGGGAACGCCTGTGGACTTTGCCTATCTGATTCATTCAGAAGTGGGGAACCAGTGTACAAGCGCCAAGGTGAACGGCCGTATTGTTCCTCTCAGGCATGCGTTGGAAACCGGAGATGTTGTCGTAGTTATCACTTCAAACGGACATCACCCCAGCAGAGACTGGCTGAGTTTTGTCAAGACAGTAAAGGCCCGAAACAGGATAAAGCAGTGGATTAAAACTCAGGACAAAGAGCGGAGCATCAGTTTGGGCCGGGAAATGTGTGAAAAGGCGTTTCGCAAGCACCGCCTGAATTATAATGCGCTGATTAAGTCAGAAGAAACAGAAGGGGTGCTGGAACATTTCGGGCTCAAAACCGTGGACGATCTTATTGCAAATGTCGGATACGGTAAGATTACGCCCTTGCAGATCATAAGGAAAGTCACCCCGAAAAGCGAGGATGAAACGCTGGAAGAGAAGTCCGATTCAATCCTTAACAAGCTGGTTGGGCATGTCAAAAGGAAAAAGCCCAGTGACGGTGTGAGTGTAAAGGGGGTTGATGATATCCTGATCCGGTTCGGCAAGTGTTGCCAACCGGTTCCCGGAGATACGATAACAGGCTACATCACCCGGGGATACGGCGTTACCGTACATAAGACAAACTGTATCAATGCTTTGAAAATGAATTCCGAAAGGCAGATTGAAGTTGAGTGGGATGCGGATGTCACAGAGTCATATCCGGTGAAAATCCGAGTCCTTTCCCATGACAGGGTTGGGTTGCTGGCCGACCTTGCAGTCAACATCAGCAAAAACGGGGCAAATATACTGAATGTCAATTCCCAAACCCGGGAAAATAAGGTGGTTGACAGTTTTTTTACTCTGGCTGTCAAAGACACTGACCATTTAAGACGGGTGATGTCGTCCATCAGAAAGATCAAGCAGATTATGGAAGTTAAGCGGATTCATCGTTAAGGAACTGTGGCCTCGCCGCGCCTGGTTCGGATTGACAAATCCGAACTGCCTGCCGGATTTGCCAATCGTTCGACGGCTCGACTGAGCTTGCCGAAGCCGGCAGGAGCGGGGAATGGGAACTTGTTCGGTCACGGATTAAGGTGATGATATTTGTTTTTTATTGCGGGAACCTTGCGGTGCTTTGATAACACGACCTGATTTTATACAATTGGTGCAGACCATCATCTTTTTGGCCCTTCCCTTGTTTATCGCCCGGACCCGCTGAAGATTCGGATTAAAACGGCGTTTGTTCACATTATGGGCGTGGCTGACATGATTGCCCGTCATTGGTTTTTTCCCACATATCTCACACATTCTGGACATAATAATTTTTTCCTCATCATTATTTGATGTTTGATGCTTGCCCGGCTTATCCTTTACAGAGCTGTCTGTCGCTCCGGACAATCCTTTTGTTAAAACTCGACTATCAAATTTTTAAGACTTGACTAAATAAATTTGTATTTTCAATGACTTAAAATCTTGATAAGAATCTTATTTTTGCCGATTTAAAAAATCAGAACATCGGCTTTAAATATAAGTTATTGAATTTACTGACAGGCATCGAAAATCCCAAGTGTGAAAATATCCAATAAATTCAGTCAACATAAAAAAACTTGATAGTCGAGTAAAAGCTATATATTAAGGACAGGGCGATTCGTAAATCGTTGCTTTGTACAGGGCAAAAAAATGAGCGACGAAGATTTCCGACTTGCGGAACGGCTTTGCAGGTCGTTCAAAACAATTTGCAAAATTGTTCTGCAGTAAAGTATCAATTATTGCCCTGTTGTAACACATCTTCGCACAGGCCGGCATATCGCACGGCATCCTTATGCACAGGCATATCAGGATAACTGGAAAGAATCATCTGGAAACGGCCTAATGCTGCCTTGTAATGTTTGCTTTTGTAATAAAAAAGACCCACATAAAATTCATGTTCGGCAAGATTTTTCTTGCATTGTCCGATTCGCTCCCGGGCCTTGGCTGCATAACTGTCTCCGGGAAACTTTTTGACCAGCCGACTGAATATGTCCAATGCTCTCTGCGCTGCTGTCTGGTCCCTGTCAATGGTATCAGTCTGCTCAAAATGGCAGAGGCCGATCTGGTAAATCACATAAGGTATTGCTTCATTGCGTGGATGAAGGCTTTCAAATTCTTCATAAGCAAAAACAGCTTCTTCATACTCTTCCAGATGGTAGTGGGCATCTGCCTTCTTCAGTTCGGCAAGGATTGCAAATTTGCTGAAAGGGTACCAGTCCTTCAGCTTTTCAAAGGATTCTATGGCCTTTCTGTACTTTCCCTTTTCAAAGGCGGTCATTCCGTCGCTTATAAGTTCATTCGCTGACTTTTCCCCTTTGGTCTGAAACCATGCACAACCCGAACATACAAGTAATGAAATCAAGCATATTCCCAATATTGTCTGTTTCATTTTTCCTCCACGCAAAATTTTGTTTTCTAAAGGCTTTCAATATAGTGTTCTGCTGAAAATGCGGCAATTCCAGCATCACCGACAGCAGTTACAATCTGCCGCAGGGGGGTCACTCGTACATCGCCTGCCGCAAATACTCCTGGCACAGAAGTTTCCATATTTGAATTTACAACAACAAAACCGAATTCATCCCGTCTGACGAGATCCCCCAGAAAATCAGCATTGGGACGGATCCCTATCCATATAAAACATCCGTCCGCGGCAAGGGATTTTGTATCCCCGCTCTTTACATTTTTTACGGTAATTTTTTCAACATTGGTCAGCCCCTGGATACCGGTTAATACAGAATCCCACAAAAACTCTATCTTATCGTTTGCCAATGCCCGCTCCCGGAGTATTCCGGTTGCCCTGAGTTCATCCCTCCGATGGATCAGATACACTTTTTTTGCAAATTTGGTAAGGAATATACTCTCCTGCACTGCGGTATCCCCACCGCCCACTGCCGCAACCACACGGTCTCTGTAAAAAGGTCCGTCACAGGTCGCACATGAAGACACGCCTTTGCCGAAAAAAACATCCTCCCCGGGAATTCCCAGCTTCCTGGGAGAAGCACCCGTGGCAATAACAATGGCGTGGGCGGTGATGGTTTTATCGCTCAGTCGGACTGTTTTCACCTGATCGGACAGATCCATAGAAAGAACTTCATTGTTTTCAATAACAAGATCAAACTGTTTTGCCTGTTCAGTCATCTTCTGAACCAGTTCAAAGCCGCTGATTCCATCAGGAAAACCGGGATAATTTTCGACTCGGTCTGTTACAAGCACCTGCCCGCCAGGTGCAAGCTTTTCAACCAGAATGACATTCAACCTGGCTCTTGCCGCATAAAGTCCGGCTGTAAGCCCCGCAGGGCCTCCGCCGATGATGACAATATCGTAATCAACATTTTTCATTATTTGTTCTCTTAAATAAAACCCGGTTTTACAGTATTTTGTTTATTGCATCCTCAAGCTTTGATTTTGCAACCATCCCCGTTATCTGCTCAACATCCTTTCCCTCTTTGAAGAAAATAAGGGTGGGGATTGCTCTGACCCCGTATTTACCCGGGCTGAGAGGATTATCATCAACATTGCATTTTGTAAATTTGATTTTGTTGCCAAAAGTACCTGCAAGCTCTTCAATCGCTGGTCCTATTGCTTTGCATGGGCCGCACCACGGTGCCCAGAAATCAACCAGTACCGGTTTTTCCGACTGCAACACTTCTGCCTCAAAGCTGCTGTCATCAATGTCCATAACACCTTCTGCCATTGTAATCTTCCTTTCCTTGTTCAAAGTAAAAAGTTGAAAGTTAATCCGCAACCTGTTGAAATTACTGAGTAGCATATGTTGTTGTAAACATATCAGTGTCAGCAATTTCAGCATGTTGCGAGAACTTGTGACCAAATAACATCCCTGCCAAATCTGAGCCTGCCGAATTTGGCAATCCGGCAGGAACAGGGAAGCTGTTCCTTAACAATAAAAACGAATGATAGTAATTCACATACGCATTGTCAACCTTCAGCCATTTTTTTGACGGCAGAGGGCATCCTTAATATTTGCCAGTTTACGTTTTATTGTAAAACAATTTTGCAAATCATTCAGAACAATTTGCAAAATTGTTCTACAGGCCCGGACGGGGTTGCAAACCCCGTCCGGCAATCCTTAGCTTGATGCATTTGGGAACAGGCCCGGGCTTCCTAAGTTTCAGAAACTTCGGAAGCCCTTTATATCATTGAACTGATTCACTAACGAATCGGATGCAGCTCGACTCTTCTGTTCAGCTCACGACCTTCCTCAGTGGAATTGGAAGCTGCCGGTCGTTTCAGACCATATCCCTTCCACTTCAGCCTTTCTTCGGGAATCCCCTGTTTCATCAGATAGGCCCTCACCGACTTGGCCCGTTTCTGGGAAAGCGGCAGGTTGTAGTTCTGAGAACCGATGTTACAGGTATGACCCTGGATTTCTATGTTCAGATAAGGATTCTGCTTCAGGATTCTTACCACTTCATCCAGATCAGGATAGTATTTTGTCCTGATGAACGACTTGTTGTAGTCAAAAAGGAGATTTTCAATAATCCAGCATCCCCTTCCGTTGACGCCTGCGCCTCTCGGTGTATTCGGACAGTCATCATTTTCATTACATACACCGTCTTTGTCTGTGTCAGGACACCTTACATCCGGAATTATTTTATCCGGCTTCATTATCGGGCAACCCCTTGAATCCACAGTGACGCCTCGCGGTGTATTCGGACAGTCATCATCTTTGTCACAGACACCGTCCTGATCTGAATCCGAGCAGGATCCTTTCGGTGTCGGCGGAGCAGCTTTTGCAGTTAAGAAGACCTTTTCCACAAAATCCGCCATGCCCTGGCTGGAAGCGATGTCATTTGACAGTGCCGAAAATCCGCAACTGCCGGCCTCGGCGATCTTTTGCATCAGCTTTTTGTCTTTGGCAACCTGATTGATATCGGCAGTGCCGCTGGGAATCCATATCGTATAAATACAGACCCTTTCACCGTATTGGCTCTTCATTCTTTTGGCAGCCTGTACCGGATCGTTTGTATGCACTTTCCCGTCGCTGACGATAATGACCGCACTTTTTCCGCTGAACGATTTCAGATCATCACTGCCTGCATCAATGGCGGCCTCCATAAAGGTCAGGCCAGCCGCCTTATTGATGGTTTTCAGGGCATCGTCAAATTTTGGCTTGGAATATTGTCCGGGCGAATAAACGATCTCCGTTTTCATTTCAATGGGCTGTGATTCCTTAATGCCCTTGCCAAACCTTCTCAACGCGCTGTTAAGACTCAGCTCATTGGGGATCGTCTGATTCATCCGGCTCACGATATCTTTGGCATATTCCAGTTTTTTCTGCCCCTGAACCGTATTGTTTTTGGATCCCGATGCATCAAGGATGACCAGAAAATTATCCACTTTCTGATCATACTGACCCACATTGAGTGCCTGGGGCCTGAACATGTCCTGCCCTTTCTGATGGGCAGCACAACTGAACAGCAGTGTGCTGATCATCACAAGAAATACTGCCTTCAAATAGTTCTTCATACCCTTACCTCCTAATTTTTTCACCTTTGTTAATAAAATTTTTTTCTTCCCTTCCTTCCTCTTCCTTACCTCTTCCTTCCTCTTTCTTCCCTATATATTTTAAAACCGAATTGAACATACACAAATATAACCCTTTGACATTATTGGTATCAATTTTTTATGCCCATCTTATGAAACACAATTATGTCAGAAAGTTGTATCCGATTCATTCAATACCGATTGAAACCCCTCTATATTATAAAAATTTCAAAATTTCAACAGTTACTTTATTATTAAAACAAATATAAATCTTTCAGAGACATCCCGCACGGTTCGGATTGGCAAATCTGCCGGATTTGTCAATCCGTCAGGAGCGGGGAATGGTGTTCAAACCAAACAGCATCCCCGCCACGCCCGGTTCCGAACCTGCCGGATTTGTCAATCCGTCAGGAGCGGGGAATGGTGTTCAAACCAAACAGCATCCCCGCCACGCCCGGTTCCGAACCTGCCGGATTTGTCAATCCGGCAGGAGCGGGGAATCCGTCAGGAGCGGGAAATCTTCTGATTCGGATGATGCCTGACTCTAACGAATCCGTTTGAATTCGGCCCTCCGGTTTTCAACCCGGCCTTCCTCGGTCTTATTGGAAGCCCTTGGTGCTGAGAGACCGGCTCCTTCCACCACAAGCTGTCTCGGACGGACACCCATTTTCACAAGATATTTCATCACCTCAGTCGCCCGCATGTGGGACAGTTTCATATTATATTTTTCTGTCCAGATGTTACAGGTATGTCCCTGGATCCTTATTGTCGTATCCGGGGGACATTCATCCACCAGAAGTGATGCGATTCTGTCCAGACCCGCATAATATTCAGGTTTGATATTCCATTTGTTCAGGTCAAACTGCACCCTTCCCAGACGGAGTGCTTCGTCAAGGTCCGCACAAGGCTCCCTCCTCGGGGGACGTGGCCGTGGTATGGGACGAACAGGTTCGCGCGGCTTGGCTTTCTGCCCGCGGTGAAAAATGTCATCTGCCCAGTCCCTCATGGTCTTTTCAGGGACCAGGGCATCCGACGTGATGGCATATCCGCATTCGCCTGCTTTGGCAACCCGTTCCAATACATCCTTGCCAAAGGGAAGGTCACCTACCAGAGCGGTATATATACAAATTCTGTCACCGTACCGCTGCTTTATCCTTTTTGCAGCCTCTACCGGATCGCCCTGATATATATTCCCATCACTGACAACGACAAGGGCCAGATAATGTCCTTCAGCCAATTGAAAATCATCGCTCGCCTTGTCAATGGCCAAGGCAAGGGGACTTTTCCCGCCGGCCCACCTGACAATTTCAATGGAATTTGCAAAAGCCGGTCTGTAATATTCTGTCATGCCATAAATAAGGGCTGTTTTCTCTGACCACGCGCCAGCTTCAAAGCCATAACGTCTCAGCCCGCCGAAAAGTCTCCGGTCCGGGGTGTGCTGATTCAGCCGCCTCACAATATCCTTGGCAATCTTAAGCTTGACCTGCCCGCTGTACGGGAGATATTTGGACCCGGATGCATCAAGGATGACGATAAAATCATTGACTTGCACCCGCATATATTCACCCATTTCCGGCTGTTCCGGGGATAACACATAAGATTCCGGCGTCTGTGGCACGCGCGATGAACCTGACACATAGGTGCCAGAGTCGGACAACCTGCTGGTATCAGAATGTCTTTGGGGTTCCTTGCCAGCACAGCTGACCAGCATGATGCTGATCATTATGAAAAAGAATACCTTCAACCAGTTTTTTATCATCCTTTCCTCCTAATATTAAGGCTTTATGGCCCACGGTGAAAACAGTTCAACCCGAGGCCTGCAACAGTTCAAAATGGAAATTTCCACTTTTGATTTATTATCTTCATTTTTCAGGGATTATGTCCCATATGCATCAAACTAAGATCATAACTGTCTGTTTTTATTGATCCATGATGTGCCGGACGGGGTTTGCAACCCCGTCCGCAATGTTTTGCATATCCACGAAAGCAAATATTGATCCATGATGTGCCGGACGGGGTTGCAAACCCCGTCCGGCAGTCTTAGTCCGGCAGTCTTAGTTAGCTTGATTATGTCCCCCGGACGGTTTCAAGAATCTCTGCAATCCTTTGGCCTTTATTCTGACTGTTTTTAAACATAAGCAAACATATCCTGTTCTGTCCGTAGCTGAAAACCAGTCGGTCAAGCAGGCGTTTTTTGTAAAATGCCGGTTCCATGATCCTGAATATATCAAAATGGGTTTTACGGATATGAAAATTTTTCCGGGTGATAAACGAAAGCCGGTCGCCCGCCATGTATAAAAAACCGATTTGATTTCTGCCGGTCTCAATGCCTTTTCCGGAAACACAGCGAATACAAAAGGCTTTTTCTTCCGGGGCGGTATCCGCCTGAATCTGAGCATACAAATCATCGGGAATTTCATCAGACAGAATCGAATCATCGGAAATGTCATTTCTGTCAAAAAACGTCTGAAAAAGGGATAATATGGCCAGCATTTCAACCCGCAGCAGGCGGAAAATTTTCGGTGCCCAGAAAATAAACCCTGCAATAAAAAGGATGGTTACAACAAACATTGTCACCGGATACTCCAATGCTGCCCAAGTTCCTGTTATGACACTTATGTCTTCCCCAAAACTGAGAGCGATGTTCGTAAACGGCTCCGGGCTGTGGTTTGCAACAAAACGGGTGCTTGCCTTTGCAGAATGTGACAGAAACGCAACCCCGCCGCAAAGGAGCATGACAGACAATTCAATGACCGGGTCAACGGCTCCGACGGCCTTCATCCCCAGCAATGCCCCTCCCACCGGTCGGATAAATGTATGAAATGTGTCCCACAGACTGTCAACCCAGGGAATTTTGTCTGCAAAAAATTCCAGCGTATAAGTTATTGAGGCAGCCATCAGCACATAAGGGTGTCCCAAAACAGATAACGCGGACAGCTCCGGCGGGAGATGGATGAACCCGAACTGAATGCCAAGTCCGACAGTAAGAATTGTGGCATAAAGATTGATTCCTGAAACAAGGGCAAGTCCCATAACAGAGCCAAGCAAATGAATCACTTCCACTGTATTACCTCAATAATTAAAATCAGTGTTCAGAACTCGTCAGTCCGCAACTCGTTGAAAAGATTGAACCGGAAAAGCAGGGTTGAAAATATATAACTGTCATTTCAGTGAGTTATAAAAAATACGGCTGTCGAATTCAGGATTAAATAACGGTTCCTTCTGCTCCAGCGGGTCTGAAAACAAACTGCGCCGGAAAATATCCTTCCGGGTACTTACTTTTTTTAACTGGCTATTTATTATTATAAGAATTTAAAAATTTCAAGTTCTGAGTGATATAAAAATGTACTTTGTGCAGGACAAAAAAATTGGCCGCGAGGAAACCCGGCTTTCCGGCAGGGGAAGCCGCCTAACCCGGGAAAAAATACCGGGTTTCTTTCCCCATTCAACAACTTTTGTCCTATATACAGAAAAATGTATAAAAGTGTGCTCAAAACGCTGAAAATAATCAAAGTTGAAACCTGAAGGTATTTTTGACTTTTGACCTTATCACTTTCAACGCTGAAACCGCCCTGTTCTGGTTGCACTCCAAATATATTTCCATGCTATTACTGTGATATTGAAGGATATGCAAGAGTAAAAAACCATGTCTTTTTCAGAATCCAGTTTTTCAGTCTTAAAATGAACAGGGCACTGGCTCAGTTCAATGGGATTTTTCGACAGAACACATTCATCAGTTTGTCTGTTTTTTTGAACAAACTGATAATAATCTGTTTTTATTTGTATTCCCATTTTATTTGGTCTCCAACGAAAACAGAGTCAGGATAACAGATTTTGTGTCAATGTGCAAGCTATATTTCAAAATCACCAGACCATCTTTGCGAAAAACAGAGCAATTTTGCAAATTGCTTTCCGGATGCAGAGCAATTTTGCAAATTGCGAATATAAGTACCCGGCCAAAAGTTTTCCGGGATTTTTTTCTGGGAAAACAGCTTTCACAGACCGCGGATGAACGCGGAGTCCGCCGTCTGCGTTCATCTGCGGTTATCTGCGGTTCACAATATGCAAATACCTGAAAACATATAGCCAGGTACTTAAAGCAATTTTGCAAATTGCTTTCCGGGTTATAATCAGAATTTTTCTTTATCCGGTCCAGCGTTTAAAAAGATCATGTTCTATGCTGAGGTAATCAAATATTTTCCCAATGGTCTGATGGATAATATCGTCAATTGTTTTGGGCTGATGATAAAAAGATGGCACAGGAGGAAGTATGTGGGCACCCATATCAGCAGCCATGGTCATAAGCCTGAGATGCCCTTTGTGGAGAGGGGTTTCCCTCACTGTCAGAACAAGCTTCCGCTTTTCCTTCAGGGTGACATCCGCAGCTCTTACCAGAAGATTGTCAGCGTAAGAATTGGCAATACCGGCCAGGGTTTTTATGGTGCATGGAATCACCACCATGGCTTCAGTGATGAATGAACCGCTTGCAGGAGCTGCGCCCACATTGCTGTTATCATAAACAACATCGGCCATGGCCGCCACTTCATCAGCCCTGTAATCTGTTTCAATTTCAATGGTTCTCTTTCCTGCTTCGGATATAATCAGATGTGTCTCAATATCTTTTCTTTCTCTGAGCAAACTGAGAATTTTCACGCCGTAAATAACGCCGCTTGCGCCCGTCATCCCGACAACAATCCGTTTTGGCATAAATTTTTTCCTAATTACAGTTGCCCTTTGGCAGGCTCAGGGACCGCTTCGGCCACTGAGCTTGCCGAAGGGTGATTCAAAGCGTTTCCACCGTAAACCAGGGCCATTTCTCAGATTCCGCAACCATATCACGCTTTTCCCGGGAAATCGCCTCAATCTCCAGAACAGCTTCCAGTTCATTGATGAAATTCCGGCCTGACTCACTGATATCTGTCAGCTCTGTCTTGTCATCGTAATTTGTGTAACCCAGGCTGAAGAGCTTGAGCATATAATGCCTTTTGAATTCGTCAAAAGCGGATGTTATAAACTGCCCTTTGCCTCAAAAAGCTCGCTGATCTTCACAGCCCCGGCCGACAGATTCGATTTCCAGCAGAATATCATAAAAACTGGCGGTGTCAATGTAAGTCTTCAAAAAAGGCACGACATTGAAATATTCATCTTTACCTGGCCTGATCTTAATATTCGCCGGGCCCCTTATCTCTTTCTGATATTCTCTTTTCTGCGAAATAAGATAATGCTGTTGACATCCCACGTCAGTCTTGCCATTGACAGCACCCCGAACCCGATTGAATTTGCACCAAATCTCCTGCCAAAAGGGCTGAACCGATATGCAGCTTTGACGATCTTGTCAAAACAGTCCTGAAAATCATCAATATCCACTTCGCACCAGAATATTTTTCTGCCGACATTCGGATCCACCCGCTTCCAAATCTTCTTCAAGTTCCGAACGATTTCATGGCGCACGGATTCCGGCTTGTCACAGCCTAAGTAGGGAAATGCTTTGAATGCCTTGTCGCTGATAACTTCCCTGCTGGTAAAAAGGACAATGGCCTCCCCTGAATCCGTCATAATCAGGAAATATTTTCCCCGGGCACTCTTCCGAATACAGTGACCATTGACAGCATAGCCCTGCGCCAGGCCACATGGAATGAACTGATTACAAGCCTGCTTGCGGAAACACAGGTGGCGGAAACGGTCGGCGATGTGGGACGTAGTTTCTATATGGAAAAGCGGGGAGATGGTGTTCCAATCATTTTAGACGAGAGTGAAAAACTTTCCGGAAAGAAGCCAATTTATCGTTTTGTTGATGATTCCGAGCTTTTGCTGACTATTTATTTCTCAAAAAATGGAACGGGTGGATGAGACATCGCACTGATTCAAAAAAGATGGGGTTTTAGATTTTGGGTTTTAGGTCATAAAAGTATTGACAATACATTCAGTTTATGCCAAATATGCTGAACATGGGTTGAGCGCAAATTTCAAACGCGTTGGCAGACAGATATGTGACATTCGCCACCAGGAACTGATAAC
>JAOZLU010000733.1 GCA_029934695.1 Desulfobacterales bacterium
AGTACCTGGCCATATGTTTTCAGGTATCTGCATATGAGGAACAACTTTTCCGTTGTGAGCCGCAGATGAACGCAGATGAACGCGGACAGCATGTCTGCCGCGGACTCATCCGCGTTCATCCGTGTTCATCAGCGGTTTGTGAAAGCTGTTTTCCCAGAAAAAAATCCCAAAAATTTTTTGGCCGGGTACTTAAATTATCACCATTTAAAGCTTGACGGAGTTTCCATGAGCACATCAGAGGAAAAAGCAAAAGAAGTTGATGCGGGAGGCGATTCGGGCGGATTTATCATCCTTTTTTTCATAGTCGGATTTGTGGCAAGTCTTATCGTGGGATGGGTCGTCTTTCCCAAGCTTCTGTACTGTCAGAAAGAACAGCCCATATCCTTCAGCCATGCCATCCATATAAATGAAGTGGAAGAAGGATGTGAAAGCTGCCATTTTTTCCGGGAAGACGGGACATATAGCGGCGTTCCCAAACTTGAACAGTGTATTGACTGTCATGAGGAAGTTCAGGGAGAGAGCCCGGACGAGGAAAAATTCGTTAATGAATATGTGACAAAGGGAAGGGAAGTCCCCTGGCTGATCTATTCAAAACAGCCGGACTGTGTGTTCTTTCCCCATGCAGCCCATGTCAAAGCAGCAGAAATGGACTGTGTCACATGCCACGGGCCGATTGGCGAATCAACAACCTTGAAACCTTATGAAGAAAACTGGATTACGGGTTACAGCCGGGACTTATGGGGCAAGAACATCTCAGGCCTGAAAAAGAATACCTGGGACCGGATGAAAATGGATGATTGTTCCGAGTGCCATATAAAAAACAATGTCAAACAGACAAGCGTCCAGACAAAAAAAGGTGCTTGCTTTGTTTGTCACAAATAATAGTCAAGAAAAAAGGATCGGGAAATCTATGAAAATAGACAGAAGAAGTTTCTTGTCATTTGTAATCGGAGGCGCGGCAGGCACAGCCCTTACGCCACTGCCTTGGAAACTGACGGATGACCTTTCCATATGGACCCAGAACTGGCCGTGGACACCCGTGCCGGAAGACGGAGCGGCCAGTTATGTGCATTCCGTCTGCACTCTCTGCCCCGGCGGCTGCGGCATCTCTGTTCGCAAGATTGATGACCGGGCAGTGAAGATAGAAGGCATGAAGGGGCATCCGGTAAATGACGGAGGGGTTTGCATACTGGGGCTTTCAGGTCTTCAGCTTCTCTACGGACCTACGCGTGTCAAAACGCCGCTGAAAAGGGTCGGAGAAAGAGGCGAGGGCAGATGGAAAAAAATATCTTATGATGAAGCCATATCGGAAGTTTCTGAAAAACTGGGAAAATTAAGGGCCGACGGTCAGCCTCAGGGACTTGCATGCATTTCAGGCTCAGATCAGGGGACAGTGCCTCAGATCTTCAGGCGGTTCCTGACCGCTTACGGGTCTCCCAATTTTATGACCATACCGTCATTCCAGGATTCATACTCAGTCACGCTGAAACTGATGCAGGGTGTTGAGGCATCAGCCGGATTTGACATTGAAAATGCCGACTTTGTTCTGAGCTTTGGAAGCGGGATCATCGAAGGCTGGGGATCGCCTGTACGCATGTTCAAAGCAAACAGCGCGTGGGAGGACAAAAAGGGGACACTCGTGCAGATCGAACCCCGCCTGTCCAACACCGCAGCCAAATCAGATGAATGGCTCCCTGTAAAGCCGGGCACAGAAGGCGACCTTGCCTTGGGACTGGCTCATGTCATCATCAGCCAGGGACTCTACAACAAAGACTTTGTTGAAAATCACACCTTCGGATTTGAGGACCAGGCAGACGAAGAAGGAAAGAGCTGCACAGGGCTGAAGAAGTTTGTGCTGGATAATTACAGTCCTGACAAAGTGGCAAGGACAACCGGCCTTGACGCAGATGCCATCGTATCGCTGGGCAAAAGATTTGCCGGCGCTTCAAATCCGGTCGCGGTCTGCGGCCGTGGACAGGGAAATACGCCTGGGAGCCTGCAGGAGTTCATGGCCGTTCACACCCTGAACGCGCTTGTGGGCAACATCAACAAAAAGGGCGGTGTCTGGGCAATTCCTGAAACAGATTGTGCTGCCTGGCCTGAAGCCCGAACAGATGATGTTGCCGGAAAAGGACTTGCGACCCCGCGGATTGATGAAGCGGGAACAGAACGGTATCCTTATGCAAAGTCCCTCCTGAACCGGTTTGCCGAGGCGGTCGGAACCGGAGAGCAAAGCCCGGTACAGGCACTTTTGGTTTCAGGGGCCAATCCCTGTTACACCCTGCCTGATACAAAGGCTGTGAAAGCCGCTTTCAAAAAAATTCCCTTTGTGGTCAGTTTCTCTTCTTTCATGGATGAAACAGCCCGTCAGGCGGATCTGATCCTTCCGAACCATACCTGTCTGGAGGGATATGAAGATGTGCCGTCGCCTGCGGGGTTGCAGAAATCTGTCATCGGACTTTCAGCCCCTGCGGTATCCCCTCAGTTTGACACCAGATATTCGGGGGATGTGATCCTTCGCGTGGCAAAAGAGCTGAAAGGCAGTGTCGCGGGTGCTTTCCCCTGGGATGACTATGAAACCTGTCTTAAAGAAGCCATGGGAGACAAATGGGATGCCCTGACTGAAAACGGATTTGTGTCGGCAGATGTCACACCGGCAGACTGGGGAGAGGCTTTTGCAGGCACACCTTCCAAAAAATTTGAATTTGTTGCCGCGGGTTATAAGCAAACCGCGATTGAAGGGGATGAAAAAGCATATCCTCTTGTACTGGTGCCTTACGACTCCATAAGGCTGGCAAACGGTTCCATCGGCAACCCGCCCTTTGCGACAAAGACCGTTGAGAATACGGTGCTTAAAGGTAATGATGTTCTGGTTGAAATTAATCCTGAGACAGCCCGGTCCCGTTTCCTTTTCCTGAATGACGGTGATTATGCCGTTCTGAGTACGCCAAAAGGAAAAGCAAAGGTCAGGGTACACCTTTTTGACGGAATCATGCCCGGCATCATAGCCATGCCCAGAGGTCTGGGACATACCGCCTATGACGAATACCTCGCCGGGAAAGGGGTTAATTTTAATGAACTGATTGGTCCGGTGGAAGATCCTGGTTCAGGGCTTGACGCAGCTTATGGAATCAGGGCGAAGTTGACCAATGTTCCTATATGAGACTGATGTTTGATGTTTGATGTTTGATGTTTGATGTTTGATGTTTGATATTTGATGT
>JAOZLU010000734.1 GCA_029934695.1 Desulfobacterales bacterium
TCTCCACTATTCCTTTTTCTCTCCTGCCACTTCCTCCAGAAAATAGGTCAGCGGCACATTGAAGATATGCCTGAGTTTGCCAAAGGGCAGGTAAGCCACAAAAAACGCTCCTGTCAGAGCATGGGCATACCACATATGTTTATAAAGTGCTGCCCAGTTCCAGTCAGACAGGGAAAGCACATAAGCAATGGGATATCCGATGAAAGAATAAACCGCCATATCCGGAGGAATCTTTGTGATAGCGATCCTCATTCCCTCAAGGCCGAATCCCAAAAGAATCAGGATGCCGATAATGCCGACAGTGATATTATCCTCAATCTCTGTTTTGACGTGAGCCGGTCTGATGACAAATCGCTGGAGGATCACCCAAACAATGCCGATAAGAATAAAAAGGCCCAGCAGATCATAGACAAAGGCGGTGAACCCGTGGTTCTTGTCTATCAGTGCCAATGCCCAGGTGCTTTCAGGATCAATATTGAATTGCAGAAAAGCAAAGAAACTCAGGATAAAACGGAGCAGGATGGCCGTATAGATCAGAGAGTGCATAGACCATCTTCTCACGCTTTCTTTGAGAATTCTGCGTTGCAGGAGAATATCAAACATGATGACCCTCAACACCGTCAATATTTTCCTGGAGAATATCGTCTGCCACACGGCTTCGGAACTCAGCGAGATTTTCCGGTGCATACATTCTTCCTCGCCCTGAACGCTCCCCTGAAACCAGAAATGGAACATCACGAATATGCCAAAGATGAGAATCAGAAACGCTGCCCAGAAAATGGGATGACCCATGGTCAGGGACGCATTATGACAGATAATGCAGAGAAAACTCTTGGCAGGCAGAACTGCCCCGGGAGCACCCACCTGATTCTCAGGTGTGTGACACTTCTGGCAGGATTCCTCCTCCTGAATATTCTCCGCAAGGCCGTGATCGGTCAATCCAATGGGCTTCCCTTTATCATCCAGATGCGCCAGCTTGACGCGATGATCTTTCAAATCAAGCGTCACAAATTCGGATTTTCCATGACATGCCTGGCAATCCACCCTAAGATGCGGATCATGGGCAGTGCCTTCTCCGTGAACGGTGTGACAGCTCATACACTGCGCACCGACAATTGTTTTGTGCGGAGATCGGGCCACGTCGGTGTGGCATTGGATACAGGCAATATATTTGTGAGGATTCTTTTCAAATGTGTCATAAGTGACCTGAAGGGAAATACTCTGTTTCCCCTCTGTCCTCAGAGATGTCTTTTTTTCGGCATGGCACTCATAGCATTGCGCCTGGGAAGCGAGTACACCTTCATTTGTGTTGATATTGGGATATCTGTGGCAATCCAGGCATACCCGCTCTTCCATTGACGCTGGCGCGGGTTCTTCCGCAACCGTCTCCACTGCGACTGCGGAAGAAACAGGTGTCTTCTCTCCCATTGACAGAAGCACCGCCAGCAGGGAGATTACCACGACAAATAAAGAGGGAATCAAAAAATATTTTGTCTTCATAGAATCTGTTTTCCTTGTTTCGACTTATTTTCCAGTTGAGGGGTCGGCTGCTGATTCTCCGGGAGCGCAAATACTTTTCCACTCTCCGGGATGTTCTTTCATCACTCTCTGTTTTGTCATCTTTCCATTAAAAATAGATTTCTCCATCGGAAAGACCTCGGGTACCAAGTGAGTTGATGACATATGGACAATGGCAATATACCCCACAGCCAGCACTGCTTCATGGAAGTGGAGATCATTGGCAACATTGATGAAATAGCCCGGCACGATTGTGGAGAAAAATTCAGGATAGCACATCAGCAGCCCGGTGATACCCATGCTCTGCATCCCCAGAAGCACCGCCCAGTAATCCACTTTCTCCAGATAGCTGAAGCGATTGAACAGAGGCGGTTCTCCTTTTCCGAAAATATAGCGGAAATTCTGGCAGAGGTCCTGGAAATCCTTCAACTGGGGAAAAACAGACTGCGGCCCTGTCAGGCTTCCCTTTAAAATCAGCTTGTAGTAGGCCAGCCAGATAAGATGAAGCATGACAAGCACATAAAATATGGCCGCGGATGCCCGATGCAGCCAGCCCGCGCTGTCCGCACCGCCGATAAAGGAGACAAATACCTGTGCCCAACCGTGAGTACTGAATCTGAGGGCAAATCCGGTGATGGCCAGAAGCGTAAACGTGACGATGACCACAATATGCAGGATTCGGTGAAGCACACAAAACCGCTCATAGACCTGATCTTGGGAGATGTTATTTTCTATCATCATGCCTCCTTAGTTTTTCGTGAACTTTCCTCAGCATCAGAAGGAAGGTATGGCTGTAAAACGCACACAGCATGACAATCACAAAGGTGAGAGAAAGCAGGCTGATGATATGAATTCGGGAAACATAGCTCTTTTTCTCGTCATCTTTTTCTTCAATGCCGTTGTCTCCGTAATGGATCACAAATTCGGTGAACTCCTTAGTAGCTCTGGCATGGCAACGCTGGCATACCGCGAGCGCAGCCTCCTTGTTATTTTTGAGAGAAGCACAGGTATGTGCACCGTGACAGTCCGTGCAGTATGCTGCCTTATCGTATTTCAGATTCACGGCTGCCTTTCCATGATAGTTCTCCAGATAGCTCTCTTTCTGGGGAACATGACAGGTGCCGCATGTCTCGACCATCTTTTTTCCGGTTTCCACTCTGGAGACATGTGCTTTGTCATAGTGAGAGGAATGGCAGTCTCCGCACCTGGGTGCGTATTTTTTTACGGATTCCCGCGGAGTGGCCTTATCCATCTCTTTCTTCAGGGCTTCTGCATGTTCTCCCTCAAGATAACGCTCATAAGCCTTACGGTGACATTTTCCGCACCGTGTATAATCATAAGTCTTTTTTGATTCTGATTTCAAAAAATTGGGGTCTTTTGAATCCGGATGCGCCTTCCCATCCTCTTTCATCGTACCGTGACATTCCTCACAGCTAATGCCGGTATGAGCAGATTGCGAAAAGCGGCTCATATCCACAAACCAAGTCGAATGATCCGGCGTGAATTTACCCCAGGTGTTTCCCACTCCCATCACAAACAGAAAGATGAGAATAAAGTAAAATTTTCTAATCTCCAATGTAATCTCCTAATTGAAACTGGATGTTTGATGCTGGATGTTTGATGTTGGATTAATTGTTGCGTATCGAACATCGAACATCGAACATCGAACATCGAACATCGAACATCAAACATCGAA
>JAOZLU010000153.1:0-6404 GCA_029934695.1 Desulfobacterales bacterium
GTGAATTTCCGTATATTTTTCATGGATATCTGGGAAGGAAAATACTTGAAAAAAGAGGACTGCCCCGACATGCGCTTGTATGTGAGCGACATGTGGGTGTCGGCATAACGCTTGAAGATGTCAGGCATCTTTCGTTTCCTGAACAACGGGAAATGGTTCCGGTTTCGACAGAGGAGCAGATTGTCTGCTATGCAGACAAGTTCTTTTCCAAAAACGGCAAGACGGCCGCAAAGGAAAAATCCGTTGAGGAAATTAAATGCGGCCTTGAGCTATACGGCCATGACAAGATTTTGAAATTTCAGTTATGGGCCGATCTGTTTGGGGGATAATATGCCTGATTTAAAAAAAACACTTCGTTTCTACTTTATCACAGATGACCATGCGCCCGCCTGCTCCCCGACAGAGCAGGTAAAAATCGCCATACACGCGGGGGCCACAATTGTCCAGTATCGCAACAAATCTTTTTCTTCACAGTTTCTTGGCGAAGTGACTGCCATAAGAACGCTGTGCAAAAGCAACGGGGTCCCGCTTATAATAAATGACAATATTCTGCTCGCAAAGCAGGTTATGGCTGACGGGGTTCATCTGGGACAGGAGGATGAACATCCTGAAATCGCCAGAAATGTTTTAGGCTCCGAAGCAATCATGGGGACATCTGTATCCAGCCTTGATGAACTGGAAAAGACAGATTTGCGACACTGTGATTACATCGGAACAGGCGCGGTCTTTCCGACCTGTACAAAAGAGGGCAAGAATGTATGCGGTCTTTCCGGCCTTGAAACTGTCGCCAAAAATTCTTCTGTTCCTGTGGTTGCCATCGGGGGCATAGACAGTACAAATGCAAAATCCTGTTTCGAGCATGGCGCGGCTGGTATTGCTGTAATCACTTTCATTTCACGGGCTGATGATCTGCTCAGGAATGCGCTGGAACTCGGTTCGGTATGTGGGTGTGACCCGCGGCCTTCTGTGTAATAAACGCAGATGCCTGTCTGTCGCGTTCATCCGCGGTCTGGAGGGTTTTGTCTGTTGGAAAATCCCTTGCCATTTTTTTCATAGTCTGTTAGAACCAAATTTCCGATTGGGGTGTTCTGCTCTGATATGCAGAACTGAGAACAAAACCCATTGAACCTGATACAGTTCGTACTGTCGTAGGGAACTCGGAGACACTTTCCTCCTTATGGACTCTTTCTTTCAGTGTCTTTCTGAAGTGACTCCCGTTCTTTAAAGACTTTTTCATTAACCTGTGGTTTTTAAAAAAATGTTTCCTCCCGCTCTGCCGGATTGACAAATCTGGCAGGCGGTTCGGATTTGTCAATCCGAACCGAGCATACTGGGGATGTTACTTAACAATGCAGGAACTGGGAATATTTCTGAAAGCCATACCAAAGCAGACTTTGAATAACGGAGTGGAATATGATTGAAAAATGGGGAAATTACCTGAAGCATACGGGCCCGGCATGGGTCATCAGCGCGGTCGCGTGCGGGCCTGCAACTCTTGCCAGTGTTTCTGTTGCAGGGGCCAAATATGGTTATCAGATGCTGTGGGTTGTGATACTCAGTGCGGTGTTCGGTGCGACTGCCCAGTATCTTGCCGCGAAAATCGGCCTTCTGGAAGGCAGGGGGATCATCGCAACGACAGAAGATCGTCTCGGAAAAGTGTGGGCGTGGATATTAACCGTGGATGCGCTCTTGGCAACCTGGCTGGCGGCAATCGTGCTGATGAGCGCTCTTTCCGGCGTGACATCGCTTATTACCGGTGTCAATACGCCTTACTGGGGAATTCTGTACGGTATTCTGATCGGAGGGTTTCTGATCTGGAAGGGATACCGGGGGTTTGAAACCCTTTGCAAACTGCTGATGGCTTTTGTTGTCGCCTGCTTTTTCATCATGCTGTTCATGGCGGATATTTCGTTCACAGGCATGGCAAAAGGTCTGTTTCCCAACATTCCCGGGGGAATGACATCAGCACTGATGATGGCCGCGATCATGGGCGGCGCGGTGCATATCACTATTATCGGAATGCATACCTACAACACCAACGCCAAAGGCTGGAAAAGGCAGGACTTGGAACTGGCCCGCTTTGACACTGTTCTTTCCATGGGATTTGTATTCGGATTTTACAGTGTGATCATTTTTCTGGTTGCCGCTTCTGTGTTGCACCCCAACAATATTGAGGTGGAAAAAGCCACTGATGCTGCCCTGGCTCTGAATCCGCTTTTAGGCGAAAGTGCCATGAAAATATTCCTGGTGGGTTTATGGGGAGCGGCGTTGTCAACCATATCCCCGACTTTCATGGCCGGGGCGTATTTCCTGTCTGACAAAATGGGGTGGGCGTTGAATGTAAAAGACAGGCGATTTGCGGCAGTCATTTTGTTCGGCTGTGTTATCAGCATGATCGGCCCGTTCATCAAAGGGAGCTTCTTTCTCCTCCTTCCACTGATGCTCGCTCTGGGACTGACAGGCACGCCCCTGATTATCGGAATTATCTTTTATCTGCTTAACAAACCGGAAATTGCCAAAGAGGATAAAAACTCAGTTGTGCTGAACGTCCTGGGCGTTATCACTTTTCTGATCACTTCTTTTTTAGCCATGCGGTTTGTTCTTGCCAAACTGGGTGTCTGAGTTCAGGACTGGAAAGTGGAGAGTGAAAAGTGGATGGATAATATTTTAAAATATCTGAATAAACGGACGTTAATCGTTGGAGATGTCAATTCAGGAAAGACCTTTTTTACCCTTGAGATATTACAGGCGTTTCTGGAGGCAGGGTATGCGGAAGATATTGCAATTCTTGATCTGGCTCCGAATCCCATCCGCGGTATCGGAGGGAAAATGCAGATTCCTCCTGACTGTCCTTTGCTTTACCTGACGGCTTCCATTTCCGCTCCCCGCCTGATGGGCAAAAACGAAGCGCATACATTGGAACTGGCTGAGGAAAACGCACATCAGGCGGAAATGCTGTTCATGAAATTTCAGCAGCAAAAGAGGGAAATCCTCTTTGTCAACGATGCGACGCTTTACCTTCAGGCGGGCTCCATGGAATGTTTTCTGGACATGCTTGACGCGGCCTCAACCCAGATCATCAATGCCTATTATGGCAACATATTTGCCGATTCCGCACTCACACGGCGGGAAAAACAACTGACAGAGAGATTGATGAAAAAAGCTGAATGCTTTATGGTTTAAAAACTTTTTACCTTCCACTCTTTTATTTCGTTTTCATGGTGAACACGCCGTTCCAATCTTCAGCTGGGGGGGTTTTTCTGAGTTCCTCACATCGGGCCAGCATTGTTTTGGCGGGGCCGTCATCTGACGTAACATCCAATGCAGCCTTGAAAAAAAGGATGGCACTGCTCCAATCCCGGTTTCTGTACGCACTCAGGCCGTTGGCATAATGCCCCATGGTTTCAATCGTCTGTTCATCTGTGTCTTCACGATAGCCCATCGGTTGATAAATCGTAACCGGTTCCTTCTTGCCGACAACATTTATTGAATCAATTTCACGCATTACAATTCTTTTTCCTGCTGCATCACGGGTGGTTTCGCCGATTAGTGTGTAAATTCCGTAAATTTTATTCACTCCTTCCAGTCTTGCCGCGGTATTCACCGTATCCCCCATCATGGTATAATCCATGCGATTTTTTGATCCCATATTCCCTACCACCGCAGAGCCTGTATAGAGACCGACCCGCATCTTGAGTTCAGGCTTCCCCTGTTTTTTCCAACCTGCCCTAAGCTGAACCAGTTTTTTCTGCATGTCAGCACACGCCATACATGCGGCTTCAGCCTGATTGTCAAGATCATTGGGTGCTCCGAAGAAAGCGATAATGGCATCCCCCTCAAATTTATCCACAGTTCCTTTATAGTTTAAAAGGATATCTGTCATTTCTGTCAGAAATTCATTTAACAGTTCCACAAGTTCTTCGGGGAGAAGCTTTTCAGAGATACTTGTAAACCCCTGTACATCTGAAAAAAATGCGGTGATGATCCGTTTTTCGCCTCCCAATACAAGTTTTTCAGGGGATTTGATAAGATTTTCAACCACCGAAGGCGCAAGATAGGTGGAAAACGCACTTTTAATAAATTTTTTCTGCTTTGATTCCGTGAAATATTTGTAAACAGTAATAGTGATATACACAAGAATGATGACAGAAAGCGGATAGACAAGGTTAAAGACCAGTCCCTTATGGGAAAAAAAATACTGGCATAGCGAAATATAGGAAATAAACAGGCATAAGGCAATCACTGCGCCTGAAATCACCCCGGCCCGGGGAAGCACAATCCCAAGTAAAAGCCCGGCCACGATAATGCCAATAAAATCAAACACAGCAAGTCCGGCTGGCTGTTGCACAAAGTCCTCTGCCAGGATACTGTCTGCGATATTCGCATGGATTTCAACACCGGGGAACACGGTTCCGAGTGGCGTAACCCGCATGTCATATATTCCCACAGCAGTTACCCCCACAAACACAATTTTATCCCGCAGATCGTCATCGGGAACAGTTCCGTTCAGTATGTCTGTAACGGGATAATGGGGAAAGGTCTTTTCTTCCCCCCGATAATTGATCAGAATTTGTCCTTTCTCATCCACAGGGATGGTCAGACTTCCGATCTGTACTGCTTCAATGCCGTACTCAGCCATTTTAACCAGAAGGGGCGTATTGCGGTAGGCACTTACCGCCATAAGGGACAAAGGCGCATACAGGTCCTCTCCGAACTTGATAACCCCGGGCATCCATCGCACCACTCCGTCCCTGTCAGGAAACATATTGAAGAAGCCGGAGTAGTTTGATGCCTCTGAAATCAATGTTATGTTGGACTGAGGGGCTGATGCTGTATTGAGAATCACGTCCGGAAGTTCCCCGGGGGGATAACGGACAAGTTTATATTGGGATCCGCGTATATTTTCTTTATGAGTGCGAAGGTGTTCTTTATCAATATGATCCGGCATTTCGGATTCGGTATGAAAAAAATATCCGAGTATGACCTTTGCGCTGGAATTTTTTATTGCGTCTGCCAGGAGTTTGTCATTGTCTTTCTGTGTTTCAAGGTTTTTCAGATAGTTTTCAAATCCAATATCCCGAAGGTCGCGGTCTCGGAATTCATTTTTTATATTTTTTATAGTTTGAATGATTTTTTTATGGCTCTCATCCGCTTCAAGAAATCCAATGTCAAACGCGATAATTTTGGCACCTGCGGCGGAAAGTTTTTTCACAATATCCGCCATTTTTGATCTCGGCCAGACCCATTTTCCCTCTTGGGAAATGCTTTTTTCATCAATCACAGCCAGAACCACATCCTGACGGGGAAGAATCTCTCCTCTGGACTTGAATCTCAGGTCAACAGTCTTTAATTCCATAAACTCCAGAAAAGGAACTGAGGACATATACGCAAATATCCCAACGGAAATTACAATGAGGGAGATGAGAAGCGGTTTGAGTCGGCTTTCTTTTTTCATAAAATACCGTAAACGTAAATGTTCGGATGGCTAAATCCTGATGAGCCTGAGTGCAATGTTTCTTTTGAATATTATCCTGGCTGTGTTTTCCAGATGTTCTGTCACATCTGATACAAAAAATTCGGCCTTTCCTTCTTTGCCCAATGAATTATCAACTTCAGGATGCTTTTCCAGAAAATCTTTCACTGTTTCTGAGACTGCAAGGGAAGAATCTATGAGATTTACCCGCTTCCCAATTTTTCTTTGGATGATCTTTTTCAATATCGGATAATGGGTGCAGCCCAGAATAAGCGTGTCAATCTGCCTGACTTTCAAAGGATAAAGATATTTTTTGACGATCATTCTAGTTTCCGGTTTGTCTGTCCAGCACTCTTCCACCAATGGTACAAGAAGGGGACACGCGGCTGAATAAATCTTTGCGTCGGGATTTATTTCCCGGATTTTTTTTTCATAGATACCACTGTTTACAGTGGCCCGTGTTCCGATAACCCCGATTCTGAATGTTTTGGAAACATTAAGGGAAAGTGCCACCGCAGGCGTGATCACCTCAAATATCGGAATATCAAATCTTTTGGTTATATGTTCATCTGCAAAGCTTGAGGCCGTGTTACATGCCATGACAATAATTTTCGCCCCTTTATCCAGCAGAAAATGGATATTTCTGAGCGTATAACGGATAACCGCTTCAGGACTCCTGTTCCCGTAAGGTGTCCGGGCAGTGTCGCCAAAGTAAACAATGTCATACCCGGGAAGATGATCTGCCAATGCCCGCGCAATCGTAAGTCCGCCTGTTCCTGAATCAAATATTCCAATCATTGCAAAAAATAATGGTGAATGGTAAATGGTGAATGGTAAATTATGAATTATGAACTTTGCGCTGCTGTATTGAATAACGGCCAGTTTTATTGTTTTTCTTAAAACCTAAAACCTAAAACCTAAAACCTAAAAC
>JAOZLU010000153.1:6504-12761 GCA_029934695.1 Desulfobacterales bacterium
TAAAACTTTCATATAAAGGAGTGCCATAATGGATCAGAAAACGCCGTCAATGAACCAAAAAATTTTTGAGTTGGGGCTTCCCACGGAAACAATTTCCCTCTATTTGCTGTGTTGCAGTCTTGCAGATTCCAGAGCAAGTATTTCCGAAAAGAATCTCCTCGGAATATGGAACAGCACCCGGGATGTATTGACAGAGGGTCTCGACCGCCTTGAAAATCGGAATATCCTCATCAGGACATGCTCGGATGGGGAAGAGGATATTTATCATCTGACAGATTCAAATCGGTGGAAGGTTTAATTTTCCCTTCTGGCCTTACAAGAATATATGGGATATCACCGGATTCGAGATCTTTCAGGAGTTCTTTCAGATTATCAATGAGTTCTTCTTTTGATAATCCCTGAGAATGGTAATCAGGATAGTCATTCAGATAGCCCAAATAAAAATTTTCATCTTTCCAATATGTATATCTGATTGTTTTCATCGTTGGCACTCTTCGTACAGCAATTACGGCGTTTTTCACGTCGAAAGACAATGTATCATTGGTCTGTCATAAAATATAGGATGAACAATTGCTAACAGTTTCAATTGCACCATCATCCTCGTCGTTGAGATAGGAATCTCTGCATGAAAAAAATTCCATTCTTACTTCTTCTTCACCGTCCCAGATGTCTATTGTGGCCAGCACCTTTTTGCTCTCATTTTCAGAAGGTTTGAAACCTCTGAGCATATTTCTCAGAAAAGGCAGTCTTTCAGGTGCCCCAGGACAGTGTAACAACACAAAAATTAATTGCAGGAGTGTACTTTTCCCCCCGCCGTTCTGACTCCCGAGTGGAAAGATGCGCGGGCTGAATTCCTTCTCAAATGTTATGTCCACATCTTTTAAAACACGGAAATCAGGAATTTGGACTCTGAGCAGATGCATGAAAACCTCTTTCTGATAATTATAAAATGAAGGGGCAAAAATGGGGATCAGTTTTTCATTGGTCAAGTTCCCTTCTCACGCAAGCCAGCACCACCTCATCAGGGACATCTGTACGGATGCCGGGGCATGCTGAAGCCATGATATGCCAGTTGCTTACGTCCGTCAGCACGCTTTTTATAAAAGGCCATGCCTTGCACATCCGAGGTTTCACAGGGTGAATGGTGCATATCTCATCCCAGAATATGCAACGGCCGCTTTTGCCCTGGGCCAGAACTGGCTTTGAACCTGACATCTGGCAGTAATCCTGCACAAAATTCTCAGGTTCCGCACTGATATAAGCGGCAATGGCTTTAATATCTTCGGCAGTGATGTATGTTCCGCCGTATCCCTTGCAACATTCGCCGCATTTTTTACAATCGAAAATGTCTGAAGATTTCATTTTGGAAACGCAAACTGGAAACGTCCAGCTATCACGGTCTTAGCTTGATGCATATAAACCAGCCCCCTGTTTAAATAATTTAAATTGTTGCAAATCTTCAGAATGTTTTTTGTGCAACGAGTCTTTTGATACTATTTTGATAAATTCTGATTGGGATTTCATTGCTTCTTCCAATAAATTCAGCTTCATAAGTGATAGAAGAAGAGCGCATGTTCTTGCCTGACAATTAATGGATTTTTTTGGATTAAATTCGATATCTGTAAAGCCTTTATATTTATATAGTCTTTTAAGATAGTCACGATGAGGATAAAGTGATTTGATATAAAGCCAGTCATAAAATGATGTTTTAGGGATTATGGGCCATTTTGATCCCATAAAATCAAATCCCACCAACTTACCGGAAGATTTCAATCTGTGATCTTGTTTTGCCTCTTTCGGGGTTTTCGTATAGAGGTCGGTATAAGGACCTCCCTTTTCAAAAACTTTACTGCCCTGAAAAGCAGATTCAACAGTTATTTTTCCAAATTCAGTTTCTATTTTCAGATTGAAGGCACTGAGTCTCTGTCCCAAAAGAATTTCGGATTTGCTTGACACTTCCAACAATGGCGTGGAACCATAGATTTTTGCAGATTCATGAAGTGCTGCAATATTCTTTTTTTTTTGTACAGAGGCAAATCCGGGGTTCCATTTGAATTCAAAGTTAATCTCTTTCACCAATTGATCCCTGGCAAATAATGGAATGAATACTGGTCTGTCAGCCATTTTTCCAAGCCTTTATTTTATCCAATGGTATAATATCAGGTATCAGAATTTCAGACTTTAGTGACATCTGCCTTCTTTGCTGAATTTCAGGATTTCTCCAATCCATATAAGTAAATAACACATCAAAATCAATCACATTTTTTGCCGCATCCTCATCAATGATTTCCACGTCTGATTTGTTTGAAATATCTGCCGAGTATCGGACACCCGGAGTCAGCAGGACTGACAGGTCAATGGACAGCCATATCGGTTCCCTGATTCTCTGCTCCTGCCTCGCCATATAAAGCATCGGATGATCATCAAGAAAAGTCAGGTGGACATAATTATCAAGCCCTTTATGCCTGTCGGCATCGTGACTCCACTGATTCCCGCCAAACACGGGGATTGCTATTTTTCTTTCTGTAATCTGCCTCAATGAAATTATACCGCTAAAATTCACTATTGAATCCAAATTGGACTTATCGGTAAAATGCCATAGGCATCTGACATGATATTTTTTTAAAATATTTATCACTTTCAGGTTCCGCACTGATATAAGCGGCAATGGCTTTAATATCTTCGGCAGTGATGTATGTTCCGCCGTATCCCTTGCAACACTCGCCGCATTTTTTACAATCAAAAATATCTGAAGATTTCATTTTGGAAACTTGAAACTGGAAACCTAAAACCTAAAACCTAAAACCTAAAACCTAAAACCTAAAACCTAAAACCTTATATTGTATGTCTGGTTTCCATGGCCCGTTTCAGGGTCACCTGATCCACATATTTCAGTTCCCCTCCCACGGGGACACCCGAAGCAATTCGTGTCACTTTGATCGGATAATTTTTAAGGCACTCTGAAATATACGAGGCTGTGGATTCTCCTCCCACATTTGTATTTGTGGCAAGCACAACCTCTCTGACCTGACCTTCTTCAACCCTTGATATAAGCTCTCTGATCCTGATATTGTCTGGCCCCACACCGTCCATAGGGGACAGTGCCCCCTGAAGGATATGGTACAGTCCTCTGAAAGCACCTGATTTTTCGACAGCAACCATCTCCGCGGGGTGTTCCACCACACATAAAATGGCAGGGTCTCTTTCCGGATTGCTGCAGATATTGCAAATATCTGAGTCGCTTAAAGCAAAGCACAGGGAACAGAGTTTCGCTTTTTTCCTGACCTCCAATATGCTGCGGGACAGCCGCTCTGCTTCCTTGCGAGGCTTTTGGAGAATATGCATTGCAAGACGTTCCGCAGTTTTTACCCCGATTCCCGGAAGTCTGGAAAGATTCCTGATCAGGTTCATGATGGATGGCGGATAGTAACTCATAGTCGTTGGAATGGTGGGTTCCGCTTTGCTTCACCCACCTGCATCTGAAAATAAATATGAAAACAGAAATCGTCGTTTATGTTAACCCCGGAATACTGAGTCCGCCGGTAAGTTTGCCCATTTCCCCTGAAACCATCTTCTGGGACTTTGTCAACGCGTCATTTGCCGCTGCAAGGATCAAATCCTGAAGCATTTCAATGTCATCAGGATCCACAACTTCCTTTTCAATATTAATGGATATGATCTGCTGTTTGCCATTTGCCATAACCCTGACCATACCGCCCCCGGAAGATGCTTCAACTGTCTTTTCACCCAGCTCTTCCTGAAGTTTAAGCATTTTCTCCTGAAGCTTCTGGGCCTGCTTCATCATATTTCCCATGCCCTTCATAAAAAACCCTCCTTAAAATTATCCGTAAAAACCAAGTTTTTCAGAAAACTCAGTTTGTTACATCATTGCAAAACCTTAACTTCCACGACCTTGTTGCCGAAAATATCCAATGCCGCCTTAACCACAGGATGCTTCAAAGCCTCCTGCTTCAGGTTATCTGTCTCGTTTTTTTTCTGCTGCCTGCCATTATTCTTATATTCACCGGCTTTTATGACAAGTTCCATCTCTTTCCTGAAAAAGTCATTGCAGACTTTTTTTATAATGGCTTCATCTTTTTTGATCCTTTTTGCACTGAAACCGTTGCCATTTATTTCAATTTCCAGACGCTGGCCAGTCAGTGCCTTCAGAGTGCATTTTTCCATATTTACACCAAGAAGCGGATTTTTTTCTGAAATAATGTCAAGAAGCTTTTTCCAGGTTTGCTCAGAATCTTCATTGGGGTCAAAATGTATTCCCGCGTCTGATGGAACAGGCATCACAGCAGGTTCAGGTTCAGATATGTCTCGCTGTTCAGCGGATATTTTGTTCTCCTGATCTCCTGTGCGGGTGTTTCCATTTCCTTCCTGTTTCCATGTGCCCCGGGCGGACTGGGGATGCGCTTCAGGTTCCGACGTAACTGGTCGTTCCGCGTTCCTTTTATCTCCTGTATGAACAGATTGGGGATATGTTTTCCGCTGAACAGGAATTGTCGGCTCCGGTTCAGCATCATCATCTGAGGGGTTTTCATAAATCCCTTTTCTAAGATTATCGAGCTTTTCAATAAGTGCGTCAACAGGCAAGACAGGCTTTACCTGAAACATCCTGATAAAAGCCATCTCAAGGGCCAGCTTGGGCTGGGAGGACAGATATATTGAGGCTTCTTCTTTAAAAAGGATATCCAGAAGCTGGCTCAGATGGACTTGGGGCACGTTCTTTGTCTGCTCGGTCATCAGCTCTGTTTCGTATGTTGGAATATCCACCAGCTTGCTGACCTTTTTCCCCATTCTGACAACCAGCAGGTTTCTGAAATGTTCAATAAGGTCTGAATAAAGCTCCTTTATATTATGTCCGTGATCATAAATGTCGTCAAAAATATCAAGAATCTCAGTGATATCCCCGCGTAAAATGCCTGCTGAAATATCAAAAAGTATTTTTCTGTCTATGATGCCCAGCAAGTCCAGCACCTGCTCATGGGTAATTTCCCCTTCGCTGCAGCTCATCACCTGATCAAGAAGACTCAGACCATCCCTCATGCTCCCGTCGGACTCCCGTGCAATAAGTCCCAGACTTTCCTGTGCAATATTGATTTCTTCCTGAGCGCAGAGAAATTCCATGTGCTTTGAAACAGAATCAATATCAATCCGTCTCAGATCATGGCGCTGACACCGGGAAAGAATTGTTATGGGAATTTTGTGGGGTTCTGTGGTGGCAAAAAGGAACATGATATGCGCCGGCGGCTCTTCAAGTGTCTTCAAAAGCGCATTAAAGGCGGGAATACTGAGCATGTGGACTTCATCAATAATATAGATCTTGTAGGGACTGTGCGCGGGCATGTAACATAAGTTTTCACGCAGTTCCCTGATCTGATCCACCCCGTTATTTGACGCGCCGTCAATTTCAAACACATCCGCAGCACTCCCGGAAGTGATTTCAATGCAGGACCGGCATTCATTGCACGGGACCGGTGTCGGTCCCTCTTTGCAGTTCATTGCTTTTGCCAATACGCGGGCAATAGTTGTCTTTCCGGTCCCTCTGGGTCCTGAAAACAGGATGGCATGGGCAACACGGTCTGACGATATGGCATTGGCCAGGGTCTGGGTGACGTGTTCCTGTTTTACAACCTGTTCAAAAGTCTGGGGGCGGTACTTCCGTGCAAGAACGAGATAGGACATTTCAGTTTTCAGCTTTCAGTTTTCAGCCATCAGTTATCCTCATCAGATGATCACTGTTCACTGATAACTGTGTACTGTAAAATGGCGGAGAGAGAGGGATTCGAACCCTCGGTACCGCTTTTGGCAGCACACACGATTTCCAGTCGTGCTCCTTCAGCCAGCTCGGACATCTCTCCTCAGGGTAAAAGCGGGTATTAAATCTGTTTGTTGCCTGGCGGAGAGGGTGGGATTCGAACCCACGATCCCGCTTTTGGCAGGATACTGCTTTTCGAGAGCAGGGCCTTCAACCACTCGGCCACCTCTCCGGCTTCGTTATTCATTAAGACTAATATACTTTTTGATATCGTATGTCAATGATCTTCATAAGCAATAATAAAAAAAATTCCGTCCGATTTTGAAAACTGGTTTTTTATATATAAAAATCAAATAGTCAGAAAAATTTTTGCATGATTTTTTTTTTTGCACTGCCAATAAAACCTTGAACAACATTGTTCTTTTTAGTATCAGGAAGTTGATGTTTGATGTTTGATGTTTGATGTTTGATGTTTGATGTTTGATGTTTG